>NZ_JBEYFC010000823.1:0-2703 GCF_040634175.1 Streptomyces sp. NPDC007162 | reverse complement strand
GACGTCGGTTTCGAGCCCTTCGCGCTGTCCTGGGACTACTTCGGCTGCGGCTTGCGGATCGACAGGTGCAGCTCGCGCAGGCGCGTCTCCTCCAGCTCGGTCGGCGCACCCATCATCAGGTCCTGGGCGTTGCCGTTCAGCGGGAAGGCGATGGTCTCGCGGATGTTGGGCTCGTCGGCGAGGAGCATCACGATGCGGTCCACGCCCGGGGCGATGCCACCGTGCGGCGGAGCGCCGAAGCGCAGCGCGCGCAGCATGCCGGCGAACTCGCGCTCGACGGTCTCCGCCTCGTAACCCGCGATGCCGAAGGCCTTGAGCATGATGTCCGGCTCGTGGTTCCGGATGGCGCCGGAGGACAGCTCCACACCGTTGCAGACGATGTCGTACTGCCAGGCCAGGACGTCCAGCGGGTCCTGGGTCTCCAGGGCCTCCATGCCGCCCTGGGGCATCGAGAACGGGTTGTGCGAGAAGTCGATCTTCCCGGTGTCCTCGTCCTTCTCGAACATCGGGAAGTCGACGATCCAGCAGAACCGGAAGACGTTCTCCTCGAAGTGCCCGGCACGCTGCGCGGCCTCGACACGCACCGCGCCCATGATCTTGGAGACCTCGTCGAACTCGCCCGCGCCGAAGAACACGGCGTGACCGGCGGCCAGCTGGAGCCGCTTGGTCAGCTCGGCCACGTTCTCCTCGGTGAGGAACTTGGCGATCGGACCGGACAGCGAACCGTCCTCCGCGACCCGCACCCAGGCCAGGCCCTTGGCGCCCTGCGAGACGGCGAAGTCACCGAGCTGGTCGAAGAACTTGCGGGGCTGCGCGGAGACGTCCGGCACCGGAAGGGCACGCACGTGCTTGCCGGCGAAGGCCTTGAACTCGGAGCCCTCGAAGATGTCGGTGATGTCGACCAGCTCAAGCCGGGCGCGCAGGTCCGGCTTGTCGGAGCCGTACTTGAGCATCGACTCGCGGAACGGGATCCGCGGGAACGGCGAGGTGACCTCCCGGCCGCCGCCGAACTCCGTGAACAGCTCGGTCATCAGCCGCTCGATGGGCTGGAAGACGTCCTCCTGCTCGACGAAGCTCATCTCGACGTCGAGCTGGTAGAACTCGCCCGGCGAGCGGTCGGCGCGGGCGTCCTCGTCGCGGAAGCAGGGCGCGATCTGGAAGTAGCGGTCGAAGCCGGAGATCATCAGCAGCTGCTTGAACTGCTGCGGGGCCTGCGGCAGCGCGTAGAACTTGCCCGGGTTCAGACGGGAGGGCACCACGAAGTCACGGGCGCCCTCGGGGGAGGTCGCGGTGAGGATGGGGGTGGCCATCTCGTTGAAGCCGAGGGCGACCATCTTGTGGCGGATGGCCGAGATCACAGCCGTGCGCAGCATGATGTTGCGGTGCATGCGCTCGCGGCGCAGGTCCAGGAAGCGGTACTCCAGGCGCCGCTCCTCGTTGACCCCGTCCTCGGCGTTGATCGTGAACGGCAGCGGCGCGGCCGCGCCGAGCAGCTCGACCTCGCCGACCTCGACCTCGACCTCGCCGGTGGGCAGGTCGGCGTTGATGTTCTCGGCGCCGCGGGAGACGACCTTGCCGTCGACCCGTACGGTCGACTCCTTGCTGAGCTTGTCCAGGGCCTCGTAGGCCGGCGTACCCGGACGGGCGACGAGCTGGGTGATGCCGTAGTGATCGCGCAGATCGATGAAGAGGATGCCGCCCAGGTCGCGCCGATTGTGCAGCCAGCCACTCAGCCGGACGTCGGTGCCGACGTCAGAGGAGCGGAGCTCGCCGCAGGTGTGGGACCTGTACCGATGCATCGTGGTTCATCCAGCCTTCGCGGATCGGGGGGTGTTGCCAGCCTGACGTTTCACGTGAAACACCACCCAGCGTACCGGGCGCCCCAAGGCCCACTCCCCCCAATAAGGAGTCGGTGATCGGTAGCGTTTTCCGATCGGCTCTTCTTAAAGTGGGGCAATGCGAACTGGCGAGCCCCTGCCCGCCGTGGAGGACGTCCTCGCCGCCCTCGCGACCGGGCTGTGGCACTGGGACACCGCCACCGGACTGGTCACCACGGATGCGGAGACAGCACGGCTGATCGGGCTGCCCGCGGAGACCTCCGTGCTGTCCGAGGCTCTGGTCCGGTCCCGTTTCCACCCCGTCGACTGGAACGAGAACACCAGCATCACCCGGCTGGCGGCCCTGGAGGGCACCCTCGCGGAGGTCCGGCTGCGGGTCATGGACGAGCGGGGCCGGCTGATACGGACCGTACGCAGCCGTTTCCGACCGGAGTACGACTCCGACGAGCGCGTCTACCGTGTCACCGGCACCCTCCAGGAGGTCACGGAGCCGGCTCCCGGCACCGCCGCCCGGCATCCGGTCACGGGAGACTGGCGGCGCTCCCGGGAGGCCTTCCTGCTGGACGCGGGCCGCGCGCTGGCGGAGGCGCGGTCCACCGAGGAGGTACTGCGGGTCGCGGGCGGCCTGTCCATGCCCGGGTTCTCCCCGGACGGGCTGGCCGTCTTCGGTCTCAACGGCGACCGGCTCACCATGATCGGCCACCACGGCCAGCAGATCGGCGAGGACAGCCCCTTCAGCAGCATGCCGCTGGAGACCGACTACCCGGCGGCGGAGGTGGTGCGGACCGGCCGGGCCGTCTATCTCTCCTCCCCGGAGCAGTACAAGTCCCGCTACCCCGTGACCTGGCCGCTCGCCGAACGCTTC
>NZ_JBEYFC010000822.1:0-2717 GCF_040634175.1 Streptomyces sp. NPDC007162 | reverse complement strand
GCCGCCCCCGGTGGCGAGGAGATAGCCGCCCGGGAGGGTCACCAGGACGTCCTTCGCGGAGCGCGCGCCGGCGTCCCCCGGTGCGGTGTTCCGGCGCAGGGCCGTCGCGATGTGTTCCCGGAGTTGGAGTACATAGGTCTGGAGCGTGGTGCGGGCACTGCGCGGCGGTGTGCCGGCCCAGAGTTCCTCGATGAGGGTCGCGACGGGCACCACCCGGTCGGCGCGCAGGGCGAGCAGGGCCAGCACCTGGCGTGGCTTCGGTGCGGTCGGGGCGATGGAGATCCCGTTCTCCGTCACGTCGAGTTCACCCAGCAGCCCGATGTCCACCTGCGTCTCCCTGGTCCTGTCAACCGGCACTCCGCCAGTAGAAAACAGCACAACCGGTCTGTCAACCGACCGGCGCCCGGGCGGATTTCGACGCGGCTCCCGGGAACAACGGTAGCCGGGAACCCGCCCCGCCGACCGGCGAACCCGCAGTACAGCAGGGCTGGTTCGTTCGTCGGCCGCGCCGGTCGGCACCGGTCGGGCCACTCGGACCGGTCCCCGAGCGGCAGGACACTCCCGCTCGGAGACCGACTGAATGACACCATCTGGTCGGTTACTCGACCGAGTTGCGGGTCACCTGTCGCGACCGCGGCGCCCGACGGGGGGCGAGGACGACGATCCCCAGCGCCAGCACCGCGAGTCCGCACCAGGACACGGCGGGCAGGCGCTCACCGAGGACCGTGACGCCCAGAACCGCGGCCACGGCCGGCTCCGCCAGGGTCAGGGTCGTCGCGACCTGGGCGGCGGTGTGGCGCAGGCCGTATCCGAAGAGCCGGTAGCAGACGAAGGTGGTGACCGCCCCGAGGTACAGGACGACCAGCCCGCCGCGCACCGTCGGGAGCCAGGCCGCGGCGCTCCACAGCACCACCGGCAGCACGAGCAGCGCCGCTCCGCCGAACAGCACGCCCGGCACCGCGCCCCGGTGCCCGCCGGCGATGAGTTCCCCGCCGACCAGGGCGTACCCGGCGTACGACAGTCCCGCGAGCCCCGCCAGCAGGACGCCCAGCACGTCGACGGGGGCGCCGGCACCGGCGAGGTCGGGCCCGAGGACGAGAACCGTGCAGCCGAGGACGGCCGCCGCGGTCGCGGTCGTCCAGCGGGCGGTGGGCCGGGACCGGCCGGTGAACAGGCCGAGGAGGCCCGCGAGGACGGGGGCGCCGCCGAGCGCGATCACGGTGGCCGCGGCCACGCCGGTACGGGCCACGGCTGGGTAGAACGTGAGGGGATAGCCGGCGACCGCGAGGGCACCCAGAACGAGGAGTCGGCGTTCGCCGCCGGTGCAGGTCCGGGGCAGGGCGCGACTGCCCGGTGCGGCCAGGAACAGCAGGATGCCGCCGAGGACCAGGCCCGCGGAGCCGACGGCGGCGGCCGGCACCCCGGCGGGAGCGAGGGAACTTGCGGTCCCGGTGGTACCCCACAGCACGGCGGCCGTGAGGATCGGGGGCGGCCCGGCGAACGGGCCGGCGGGGCGGGGACGCGGACACGCGGCGGCGGCGCCGGTCAGCGCGGGGGATGAGGTGTCGTTCGGCACAGTCGTGAACTTCCGTCGTCGAATACCGTCTGCGGACCGGTTTCGGAACGGGCGCACGACACAGGCCCCGGGTCGCCTGGAAGGCAGGGCCGGGAGGGTGGTTCGAGCCGTCGGTGAGTGCGCCCGGTCAGGCGCAGAGCGGCGGCAGGACGACGTGCCAGTGGATGTTCACGGGACGACCGTACCGGGACGGCCCCCGAGTCCGTCGGCTCGTCCGGGCTTCGGGACACCCGCTCCGGCTCGCGCCCGTCGAAGGGACGTTCGGCACGGAATCCGACGGTGTTCCGCACGGCTGCCGTCGCCGACCGGTCCTGGCGGATCCGTGATCGCTTGAATTCGCCCTACGCACGTCGATGACACGGTCGGCGTCGCTTGTCGTATGGTTCGACCAAGTTTTGGCCAACGTGCGTCGTTATCGTTTCCACCCGCATGCCGGTGGGAGAGACTCACCCGCGGAGGGGGGACGCGCACGGCCGTTTCACGCCGGCCGTGCCATCCCGCAGTGTCGCGCCGCCCCGGGGAAGGCGGCGAGCAGACCAGCGGAGGAATGCATGACGCAGTCGCTTCCGGGGCAGCGCCCTGCCCAGGAGCAGGCGTTCACCGGGCGTGGGCGGCCACCGGTCGTCGTGGTCGGCGCCGGGCCGTACGGGCTGTCGGTGGCCGCCCATCTGCGGGCGGCGGGGACGCCGGTCCGCATCTTCGGTGAGGTGATGGGAAGTTGGCGGCATGCCATGGCCACCGGGATGTTCCTGAAATCGACGCCGGACGCCACCGACCTGTCGGCGCCGGAACCGGGGGGCCGGCTGGCGGACTTCCGGCGCGAGCACGGCGAGCCCGAACTGACCGAGCTGACCCCGATCCCGTGCGATGTCTTCGTACGGTACGGGCAGTGGTTCCAGAAGCGGTACGTCGGTGAGGTGGAGCCGGCCCGGGTGACGTCGGTCGAACGGTCCGCGTCGGGATCCGGCTTCGTGGTCCGGGCGGACGACGGGCAGGAGTTGGCGGCCTCGGCCGTGGTGGTCGCGACCGGGCTGAACGGACTCGCGCATGTGCCGGCGGAGTTGCGGCGTCTCGCACCCGAGGGACCCGGCCCGCACGCGGCCGTGTCGCACACCAGCCACCACACCGATCTGTCGTCGTA
>NZ_JBEYFC010000821.1:0-2721 GCF_040634175.1 Streptomyces sp. NPDC007162 | reverse complement strand
CAGCACCCCGCCGCGCGGGGCGTCCCGCGCGGCGGCCGCCCCGCGAGCGCCACCGGTCACTGGGCGGCGAGGCCCCCGTTGCGCTCGGTGGGCTCCAGGTCGAACTCCCCGTCGCGCGCGCCCAGCACGAAGGCCCGCCACTCCGCCTCCGTGTACCGCAGCACGGTGTCCGGGTCGAGCGAGGACCGCATGGCCACCGCGCCCTCGGGCAGGTGGGCGATCTCCACCCGTTCCTCGTCCTGCTCGGTACCGGGTGCGCAGTGCCACTCGACGCCCGAGATGTCGAGCGCGTAGAGCTCGTCCCGTTCCCGCTCCTTGCGCGCCTTCATCTCCTCAGCCGTCTCGCTCATCCCGCAGCGACCCCTTCCCGACGTACGTACGCTGTGACGGTCACACTACTGGCGGTCGTACCCGCTTGTCGGGGCTTGTGCACAGCGGTCCGGCCCCGGTCGGACCCGTCCGCCGGCACTGGTACTCTTGACGACGGCCGTTTGTGTACGCACCTCCGGAGTCCCCCGCGGATCCTGGAGGAAGCGCCCAGCGGATCCCCGCCTCCCGAGTAACGGAAGCTCTCCCGCGATGCAGACCGGGAGCACTCGGAGGCAGTACACAGACCACGAGGAGTACGCGTGTCGCTCGACGCCGCCACGAAGAAGCAGATCATCGGCGAGTTCGGTACCAAGGAGGGTGACACCGGCTCCCCCGAGGTCCAGGTCGCCCTGCTGTCCCGTCGGATCTCCGACCTGACCGAGCACCTCAGGACCCACAAGCACGACCACCACTCCCGCCGTGGTCTGCTGATCCTCGTCGGTCAGCGCCGTCGCCTGCTGCAGTACCTGGCGAAGAAGGACATCCAGCGCTTCCGTGCGCTGGTCGACCGCCTGGGCATCCGTCGCGGTGCGGCGGGCGCCAAGTAAGACGCCATGAAGGGAGCGGTTCCCGGAGAAACCCGGGGCCGCTCCCTTTGCCGTACGTGCGGAAACGTGCGGAGTGTCACTCACGCTTTGTAGTGTGGGAGCACAACGCATCACGAAGGAGAAGTGCACCCAAGCCGCCGCCGGTCCTCGGTAGTGGCCCCCGGGGGGAAGCGAGCCCCGGGTGCTTCGATCGAAGACCGGCCCGCACCGCAAGGCGCGCTTCTCCGCGACCGTCCCCCTGCCACACGGGCAGACCGGGACAAAAGACGATAAGTAGACGAAAAGTAACGGAGAACATGCTAGTGGAGAACGAGACCCACTACGCCGAGGCCGTCATCGACAACGGCGCCTTCGG
Organism: Streptomyces sp. NPDC007162; assembly: GCF_040634175.1. Lineage (NCBI taxonomy): Bacteria > Bacillati > Actinomycetota > Actinomycetes > Kitasatosporales > Streptomycetaceae > Streptomyces > Streptomyces sp. NPDC007162. The sequence goes on along the minus strand of NZ_JBEYFC010000821.1, from coordinate 1,449 downwards.
TACCCGCACCATCCGCTTCGAGACGGGCCGCCTGGCCAAGCAGGCCGCCGGCTCCGCCGTGGCGTACCTGGACGACGACACCATGGTGCTGTCGGCCACCACCGCCTCCAAGAACCCCAAGGACCAGCTCGACTTCTTCCCCCTCACGGTGGACGTCGAGGAGCGGATGTACGCCGCCGGCAAGATCCCGGGTTCCTTCTTCCGCCGTGAGGGCCGGCCGAGCGAGGACGCGATCCTCACCTGCCGTCTGATCGACCGCCCGCTGCGCCCGTCCTTCAAGAAGGGCCTTCGCAACGAGATCCAGGTCGTCGCCACCATCATGGCGCTCAACCCCGACCACCTGTACGACGTCGTCGCGATCAACGCCGCGTCCGCGTCCACCCAGCTGGCCGGCCTGCCCTTCTCCGGCCCCATCGGCGGCGTCCGCGTCGCGCTGATCAACGGCCAGTGGGTCGCGTTCCCGACCCACAGCGAGCTGGAGGACGCCGTCTTCGACATGGTCGTCGCCGGCCGTGTCCTGGAGGACGGCGACGTCGCGATCATGATGGTCGAGGCCGAGGCCACCGAGAAGACCATCCAGCTGGTCAAGGGCGGCGCCGAGGCCCCCACCGAGGACGTCGTGGCCGCCGGTCTGGACGCCGCGAAGCCCTTCATCAAGGTCCTGTGCAAGGCCCAGGCCGACCTCGCCTCGAAGGCCGCCAAGCCGACCGGCGAGTTCCCGATCTTCCTCGACTACCAGGACGACGTCCTGGAGGCGCTGTCCGCCGCGGTCCGCCCGGAGCTCGCCTCCGCGCTGACCATCGCGGGCAAGCAGGAGCGCGAGGCCGAGCTGGACCGCGTCAAGGGTCTGGCCGCCGAGAAGCTGCTCCCCGAGTTCGAGGGCCGCGAGAAGGAGATCTCCGCCGCGTACCGCTCGCTCACCAAGCAGCTGGTCCGCGAGCGCGTGATCAAGGAGAAGAAGCGCATCGACGGCCGCGGCGTCACGGACATCCGTACGCTCGCCGCCGAGGTCGAGGCCATCCCGCGCGTGCACGGCTCGGCGCTGTTCGAGCGTGGCGAGACCCAGATCCTGGGCGTCACCACCCTCAACATGCTCCGTATGGAGCAGCAGCTGGACACCCTCTCCCCGGTGACCCGCAAGCGCTACATGCACAACTACAACTTCCCGCCGTACTCCACCGGCGAGACCGGCCGCGTGGGCTCCCCGAAGCGCCGCGAGATCGGCCACGGCGCCCTCGCCGAGCGCGCCCTGGTCCCGGTCCTGCCGACCCGCGAGGAGTTCCCCTACGCGATCCGCCAGGTGTCCGAGGCCCTCGGCTCCAACGGCTCGACGTCCATGGGTTCCGTCTGCGCCTCCACCATGTCGCTGCTCAACGCCGGTGTGCCGCTGAAGGCCCCGGTCGCCGGTATCGCCATGGGCCTGATCTCCCAGGAGATCGAGGGCGAGAC
>NZ_JBEYFC010000820.1:0-2723 GCF_040634175.1 Streptomyces sp. NPDC007162 | reverse complement strand
GGTACGTCAGCCAGTTCATGGTGCTGTACCCCGGGGACGTCATCAACACCGGGACGCCGGCGGGGGTGGCCATGGGGGCGCCGGAGCTTCTGCTGGTAGTCGGCGCCGGGGATGGTGTCGAGGACGGCCTTGACGTCGGACGTCTTGTTGAACGTGCTGACTATCTGCCTCTCGACCTTGTTGCTGGCGTCCCCGTAGACCAGAACGTGAATCTTGCCGTCGCTCGACGACTGGCCGTTGCCGCAGGCAGCCAGTGGGAACGCCAGGGCGAGCGTCGCACCACAGGCGACCAGTCTGGGCAAGCGCGCGCGTGTCTTCATCGTTGGAGCCCTTCGAAAGTTTCGGCCTCATTACCGAAAGTCAATGCGCTGGGGACACTAGGACAGGCCTAGGGCTCGGTCAACAGTCATGCACGCACACGCCCAAACCGATACGGGTATTGCCGCCTGTATCCTGCGAACATGGGCGAGGACGGCAAGATCGGCAGCAAGGTGACCCTGGCCGAGGTGGCGAGAGTTGCGGGCGTCTCGCTGCCGACAGTTTCGAAGGTGGTCAACGGTCGTTCGGACGTGTCCCGCGTGACCAGGGCCAAGGTGGAGCGAGCACTGGAGACCCGCGGCTACCGTCGCCGCCCCCGGAACCCAGCCCGGCCCGCCCTTCTTGAGCTGGTGTTCCACGAGCTGGAGAGCATCTGGGCGATGGAACTGGTCAAGGGGGTGGAGCAGGTCGCGCGGGAGAACCACGCGACCGTGGTCCTCACCGTGAGCGGCACGCGGCACGCGCCTGGACCGGAGTGGCTCGAAAGAGTGCTGAAAAGAAAGCCGTTGGGCGTCGTCCTGGTCTTCTCGACGCTTCCGCGCGACGTCAGGCAGCGGCTCAGGTCGGCGGCCGTCCCCTTCGTCGTCGTCGACCCCGCGGGCGACCCCGATCCCGACGTGCCGTCGGTGGGCTCGGCGAACTGGGCCGGCGGTCTCGCGGCCACCCGGCATCTCACGGCACAGAACCACCGGCGTATCGCGATCATCACCGGACCGGAGGACATGCTGTGCTCACGTGCGCGCCTCGACGGTTATCGTTCCGCCATGGCGATGGCGTCCCTGGACGTGGACCCGCGGCTCGTGCGGTTCGGCGACTTCCACGTGCAGGGCGGCTTCGACCACGCGATGAGCCTGCTGGACGGGCCGGACCGGCCGACGGCGATCTTCGCGGGCAGCGATCTCCAGGCGCTCGGCGTACTGGAGGCGGCCCGGCTCAGAGGACTGCGGGTACCGGAGGACCTGTCCGTGGTCGGGTACGACGACGTGCCCCTCGCGCAGTGGTCGAGCCCCCCGCTCACCACGGTGCACCAGCCTCTGCGACGCATGGCCGAGGAGGCGTCACGCATGCTGTTCGGTCCTGATGAATCCGGCAAAGCCGCCCAGCGCATCGAGCTGGCGACGCACTTGGTGGAACGACAAAGCACAGCACCGCCAAGTGAGTTGTGAGCAACCTACCGAGCCCACGGGACCGCGGGGGCGAGGGCCCTGTGCCGGCCGAGCGGCATGTCGAACGAGTCGGGTTCGGTTCACCCGGTACTCGGGACGGGCGGTGGGCCGACATGGCCTCGGCTCACCGCCCGCAGTCGCTCACGAGCCCAGGAGGGCGCGCAGTCCGGGTTGGAGGAGGTCGCCGTGGGCGGTGACCATGTCGTCGCACAGCCGCCAGATGTCCTCGACCGGCAGGGCCGCGGCCGTGGCGGGGTCGGTCATCGCCGCGTGCCTGATGTGCCGCGGGTCGTCCTCGACGGCCGCCCGCACCACCAGGTCGTTCGCGCTCAGATAGGTGCGGTTGAGCGCCGCGAGCTGGGGTGGGAGGGAGCCCACGCGGGTGGGCTGGACGCCCAGCGGGTCCACCAGGCACGGCACCTCGACGGTCCCGTGCGCGGGCAGGTTGTCGATCAGGCCGCGGTTGGGGACGTTGCCGTAGACCGTGCGCGGGGTGCCGGTCACCATGCTGTGGATGATCTGCGGCGCGTACTCCATCGTCCCCTCGACGGCGACCGGCGTCCCGGCGGCCAGCGCGTCGCGGGTCCTCTCGTACGTGGCGACGTTCTCGTCGACGATCTTGAGGTACTCGCCGATCGGCAGCCGCAGCCGCTCCACCTCGCTGTCGTGGTGCAGATACCAGGGCACGTACTCGGAGGAGTGCTCGCTGGTCTCCGTGGGGTAGTAGCCGAGTCGGCGGTACATGTCGACCCGGACCCTGCGACGCAACTGGTCGTCGGAGGCGATCAGTTCGTCCAGCTTCGGGTAGAGGCTCCGGCCCTGGTGCTCGAACCGCAGCACCCACGCCTGGTGGTTGACGCCCGCGGCGTGGTAACTGATCTCCTCGTAGGGCACCTTGACCAGATCCGCGAGGTCGCGCATCGTCCAGTACACCGAGTGGCACAGACCCACCACGCGGGTCAGGCCGGTGGCCTGCGTCAGGTACTGCACGTTCATGGCCATGGGGTTGGTGTAGTTCAGCAGCCAGGCCTGCGGGCAGACCTCGGTGATGTCCTGCCCCAGCTCCTTCAGGAACGGGAACGTGCGCAGGGCGCGGAAGATGCCGCCGATGCCGAGGGTGTCGCCGATCGTCTGCCGTACGCCGTGGCAGGCCTGGCGAAGGTCACGGGAATCGGTAAGGGTGCCCCTGTCCAGAGGGCTGACGCCAAGGACCTGGACGGTCTGACTCAGGGCATCGAC
>NZ_JBEYFC010000819.1:0-2727 GCF_040634175.1 Streptomyces sp. NPDC007162 | reverse complement strand
CTCCGAACGTACTCGCCCCCACTGACAACACCCTGCGCTTCTACGAGGGGGTGTTCGAGGAAGTGCTGGAGCTGTTCCCGTCGGAGTTCGTTCACATCGGCGGCGACGAATGCCCGAAGGACCAGTGGCGGGCGTCACCGGCCGCGCAGGCGCGCATCCGGGAGCTCGGGCTCGCCGACGAGGACGAGTTGCAGGCGTGGTTCGTCGGCCACTTCGCGAAGTGGCTCTCCGCGCGGGGCCGCAGGCTGATCGGCTGGGACGAGATCCTGGAAGGCGGCGTCGCCGAGGGCGCGGCCGTGTCGTCGTGGCGTGGTTACGGCGGCGGGATCGCGGCCGCGCGGGCCGGTCACGACGTCGTCATGTGCCCCGAGCAGCACGTGTACCTGGACCACCGGCAGGCGGACGGCACGGACGAGCCCGTACCGATCGGCTATGTGCGCACCCTGGAGGACGTGTACCGGTTCGACCCCGTTCCACCGGAGCTCGACGAATCGCAGGCGCGCCGGATCCTGGGAACCCAGGCCAACGTCTGGACGGAGGTGATGGAGGACCACGCGCGCGTGGACTACCAGGCCTTTCCCCGGCTCGCGGCCTTCGCCGAGGTGGCCTGGAGCGCTCTTCCGGTCCCCCGGGACCGGGACTTCGCCGGCTTCGAGCGCCGTATGACGGCCCATTACCGGCGGCTGGACGCCCTGGGGGTCGCCTACCGGCCGCCGGGCGGCCCGCTGCCCTGGCAGCGGCGCCCCGGGGTGCCCGGCCGACCGATCGACGGTCCGCCCCCGAACCGGTAGTCCTCTTTCCGTCACCTGTCCGTCCTGGACGCGTAAGGGAAAAAGACCCCGAGGGTCACCGAAGAGTGTCAATCGGAACTCACCGGCGATGGCGTACGAAAACGGACCATGTCGCCGGTGAGGTGGGCGAATGCCTCCTAGCGGACCCGTGCGTTCGAGGCTTGCGAAGATGTGCCAGAGTTGCCACGTCCGCCCTGTGAGCACGTACCGTACGGCCACACAGGTGGGACCAGGTGGGGCAGCGGGAAGGGGCAGCCGGTTTTGACCACGCACGCACCGCAGGCGGGGCAGGCCGTCACGCTGCCCACGACGCTGAACGAGGCCGTGTCGGCCCTCACCGCCATGCCCGCGGCGGTCCCCGTGGCCGGTGGCACCGACCTGATGGCCGCCGTCAACTCCGGGCAGCTCAGGCCCGCCGCGCTGGTCGGTCTCGGCCGGATCAGCGAGATCCGCGGCTGGCAGTACCAGGACGGCAACGCACTGCTGGGCGCCGGCCTCACGCACGCGCGCATGGGCCGCCCCGACTTCGCCGCCCTGATCCCGGCGCTCGCCGCCGCCGCGCGGGCCGCCGGTCCGCCGCACATCCGCAACGCGGGCACCCTGGGCGGCAACATCGCCACCGCCGCGCCGACCGGTGACGCGCTGCCGGTCCTCGCCGCCCTGGAGGCGACGCTGATCATCGCGGGTCCCGGCGGGTCCCGCCGCGAGATCCCGGTGTCGCACCTGCTGGCCGGTGTGGAGATGCTCCGCGCGGGCGAGCTGATCGGCTTCGTGCGGGTGCCGCTGCTGCACGCCCCGCAGGTCTTCCTCAAGGCGACCGGGCGTACCGGTCCCGGCCGCTCGGTCGCCTCCGTGGCGCTCGTCCTCGACCCGGCGCGGCGCGGCGTCAGATGCGCGGTCGGGGCCATAGCGCCGATGCCGCTCAGGCCCCTGGAGGCCGAGCAGTGGGTGGCCAGGCTGATCGACTGGGACAACGACCGCGCGCTCGTCCCGGAGGCGCTGAGCGCGTTCGGCGAGTACGTCGCCGCCGCCTGCATCCCGGACCCGGCCCCCGAGCCCGACGGCTCGGTGCCGGCGCTTCCGCCCGCCGTACTGCACCTGCGGCGCACCGTCGCCGCGCTGGCCCGACGAGCACTGGGGAGGGCGCTGTCATGACCGACGACCAGCACGCGGAGGGCGCGCCCTCCGGCGGCGGCCGGTGGGACCCGCTGCCCCAGGGCGACTACGACGACGGTGCCACCGCCTTCGTGAAGCTCCCCGAGGGCGGCATCGACGCCCTGCTGTCCGGTGACAGCCCGCTGGCCGCACCCGGACACGGCTACGTGCCGCCGCAGATAACGGTGGCTCCCGGCCCCGAGACCTGGGGTGCGCCGGCCGACGGCGCCCGGTGGCCCGACCCCGGCGCGGCCTCCCAGGAGCAGCCCGCCGGCGACCGGTTCACGTACAACCCCGCGTCGACGCAGCAGTGGACGTACGAGGAGCCGCCGCCCGCTCCCGGTCACGACGTGACCGGCCAGTGGTCGATTCCGGTCGCACGTGGTGACGTTCCGGACGAATCCGGCGAGTTCACCACATCCGCACTCATGGAGCAGTGGGGCGGCACGCCCCCGGCGACCCTCCCCGGCGGCGCCCCGGCCCCCTGGGCGACGGAGGCCCCGGCCTGGGAGCACCCCGCGGAGCCCTCTGAAGCCCCCGTAGACGCCTCGCCGCAGTACGACCCCACTCCGCCCGCGGGCCCCGTCCCCGAACCCGCTGACGCCCCGTCTGCGGCCGACGGCGCCACGGACGACGAAGCGGGTGAACCTTCCGGAACGGGCCCGCTGCCGGCGGCGGGCGCCGACGCCCACGAGCCGGCCCCGGCGGTCGACGGCCCCGGCGGTGCCGGCGAACCGGACGTGTTCGGCGGCCGGGTCGAGGCGGGCGAGGCCGACGACGC
>NZ_JBEYFC010000818.1:0-2727 GCF_040634175.1 Streptomyces sp. NPDC007162 | reverse complement strand
TTGTCCTTCTGGACGTAGTGGGCGAAGCGCTCGTGGTCGCCGTCGCCGTGGGACACCTGCGGCGTCGGCTCTACGAGGGTCCCCGTACCAGTCCCGCGCTCGGGCTCAAGAGTGCTCATGCCGCCAAGGGTACCGAGGCGCGCACGGATCAGTTGAGCGAAGGGTCGTCGGGGTAGGTGGCCACCATCGCGAGCTCGTTGCGCTGGCGGCGCAGGACCTCGCGCCAGAGTCTCTCGGGGGACGGGGAGGAGACGTCGCCGGGTTCGGACTCGACGACGTACCAGGCGCCCTCCACCAGTTCGTCCTCCAGCTGGCCCGGGCCCCATCCGGCGTAACCGGCGAAGATCCGCAGGGAGCCGAGGGCCGAGGCGAGCAGTTCCGGCGGGGCCTCCAGGTCGACCAGGCCGATCGCGCCGTGCACCCGGCGCCAGCCGAGCGGGGCCCGGTCGCCGTTCCCGCCGCCCGGGATGACCGCGACACCGAGCGCGGAGTCCAACGAGACCGGACCGCCCTGGAAGACGACCCCGGGCTCGCCGGCGAGGGAGGCCCAGCCCTCCAGGATGTCACCGACGCCCACCGGGGTGGGCCGGTTGAGGACGACACCGAGGGAGCCCTCCTCGTCGTGGTCGAGAAGGAGCACCACCGCGCGGTCGAAGTTCGGGTCCGCCAGGGCGGGCGTGGCCACGAGCAGCCGCCCTGTGAGCGAGGACACCTCGGTCATGCCAGACATGATCCCGCATCTTCCCGCCCGGTGGGGAGCCAATCAGGGTGTGCGAGTGAATGCAGCTCAGGGTGGACGGAAGCGTTCCCGGCGCACGGTGACGGGCGGTGACCCCTCGTGCCCGCAGCGGAACGGTTCGTGTTGTGACACGGCTATGACGAAGCTGGGCGGTACTTGGGCTTACGGCAGGGGGCCGATGGGCGATTACTCTGTCTCTCCAGCCCTGCCCGACTCCACGGAACGCGAGATTCATGACCGTCAACGACGATGTCCTGCTTGTCCACGGCGGCACCCCGCTGGAGGGCGAGATCCGGGTCCGCGGTGCGAAGAACCTCGTACCGAAGGCCATGGTCGCCGCGCTGCTGGGCAGTGCGCCGAGTCGACTGCGCAACGTTCCGGACATCCGTGACGTGCGCGTCGTACGCGGCCTGCTGCAGTTGCACGGGGTGACGGTACGGCCGGGTGAGGAGCCCGGTGAGCTGGTGCTGGACCCGACGTACGTGGAGAGCGCGAACGTCGCTGACATCGATGCCCACGCGGGGTCCAGCCGGATCCCGATCCTGTTCTGCGGTCCGCTGCTGCACCGGCTCGGGCACGCGTTCATCCCCGGGCTCGGCGGCTGCGACATCGGCGGCCGGCCGATCGACTTCCACTTCGACGTGCTGCGGCAGTTCGGCGCGACCATCGAGAAGCGGGCGGACGGGCAGTACCTGGAGGCTCCGAAGGGGCTGCGCGGTACGAAGATCCAGCTGCCGTACCCGTCCGTCGGCGCGACCGAGCAGGTACTGCTGACGGCCGTACTCGCCGAGGGCGTCACGGAGTTGTCGAACGCGGCCGTCGAGCCGGAGATCGAGGACCTCATCTGCGTGCTGCAGAAGATGGGCGCGATCATCGCGATCGACACCGACCGCACGATCCGCATCACCGGTGTGGACAGGCTCGGCGGCTACACCCACCGCGCCCTGTCGGACCGCCTGGAGGCGGCGTCCTGGGCGTCGGCGGCGCTGGCGACCGAGGGCAACATCTACGTCCGGGGCGCCCAGCAGCGCTCGATGATGACGTTCCTGAACACCTACCGGAAGGTGGGCGGCGCCTTCGAGATCGACGACGAGGGCATCCGCTTCTGGCACCCCGGCGGCCAGCTGAAGTCCATCGCGCTGGAGACGGACGTGCACCCCGGTTTCCAGACCGACTGGCAGCAGCCGCTGGTCGTCGCCCTGACCCAGGCGACCGGCCTCTCGATCGTCCACGAGACGGTCTACGAGTCCCGCCTCGGTTTCACCTCCGCGCTGAACCAGATGGGCGCCCACATCCAGCTCTACCGCGAGTGCCTCGGCGGGTCGGCCTGCCGCTTCGGCCAGCGCAACTTCCTGCACTCCGCGGTCGTCTCAGGACCCACCCGGCTCCAGGGCGCCGACCTGGTCATCCCCGACCTGCGCGGCGGCTTCTCCTACCTCATCGCGGCCCTCGCGGCCCAGGGCACCTCCCGCGTCCACGGCATCGACCTCATCAACCGCGGCTACGAGAACTTCATGGAGAAGCTCGTGGAACTGGGCGCGAAGGTCGAACTCCCCGGCAAGGCCCTCGGCTGACCGCGGCCTCCGGACCCCGCCCCCGGCCCACACCATCCGTCCGGGGGTCCGGGGGCCACCCCCCGGACAGACACCGCACGGCGAAGCTCCCGGTCAAACCCCTCGGATGACCACCCCCACCCCGGCCCCGGGCCACGCCCTCCGGCCGGGGCCGGGAGTCGCCCCCGGACAGACACCGCATGGAGAAGCTCCCGGGCACGTCCCTCGGGTGATCACCGCCCCCCCCCAGCCCGCCCCCGAGCCACACCATCCGGCCGGGGTCCGAGGGTCACCTCCCCGGACAGACACCGCACGGCGAAGCTCCCGGGCAAACCCCTCGGATGACCACCGCCCCCCGCCCCGGACCCCCAGCCACCACCGACTTCCACGCCGCGGACGCCATCGTCGCCCTGTCCCCGGCGTACGACACCCAGA
>NZ_JBEYFC010000817.1:0-2735 GCF_040634175.1 Streptomyces sp. NPDC007162 | reverse complement strand
GTCGCCGCCGCGTCCACGGGGGCGCATGCGCGGCGGCGACCCGGGGGAGGCCCGGCAGCCCCGTACGGGGAGTTGGGCTGCCGGGCCGGTCCAGGGGGACGGTGTCGTCAGAGCAATGCCTCGGCGGTGATGGGTAGTTGGCGGATCCGTCGGCCGGTGGCGTTGTAGACCGCGTTGCCGATCGCGGCAGCCACACCGACCTGGACGACCTCGCCGAGTCCTTTGACGCCCAGCAGGTTGCCGGCGTTGTCCTCGCCGTCCAGGTAGATCGCCTTGATCTCGGGGACGTCGGCGTTCACGGGCACGAGGTAGTCGGCGAGGCTGGCGTTGACGATCCGTCCGTCGCGGTGGTCGGTGACCGTCTGCTCCAACAGTGCGTGGCCGATGCCGCCGATCATGCCGCCGAGGGCCTGGCTGTCGGCGAGCTTGGGGCTGATGATCCGCCCCGCGTCGTACACGCCGAGCATCTTGCGTACCCGCACCAGCCCCAGGTCCGCGTCGACCGAGACCTCGGCGAAGGTCGCGCTGTAGGCGAAATAGGCGGAGCGCTCGGAGCCAGGCCCTTCGTAAGAACCGTTCGCTTCCAGGCGGGAGCGGTCGTTGCGGGCCAGCAGGCTCTGGTACGTCTCCCCACGCGCCATGTTGTTCTGGTCGTGCAGTCGGCCGTTGCGTACGACGACGTCGTCCGCGTCCACGCCGTACAGCGGCGACTCGCGGTCCTCCACGGCCAGCTTGATCGCCTGCTGACGCACCTTGTTGCAGGCGTCGAGGACGGCCGAGCCGACACTCGCCATGGTCGACGAACCGCCGTGCGGCGAGGTGAACGGATACTCCGAGTCCCCCAGCCGGAAGGTCACCGTGCGCATGGTCAGCCCCAGGGCGTCGGCCGCGACCTGGGTCTGGGAGGTGTAGGTGCCCGGCCCCATATCGGTGGTGGCCGCCTCCACGACCGCCGTGCCGTCGGCATCCAGCCGTGCCCTGGCCTGCCCCGGGTACCGCCCGCAGTCGTACCCTCCGGCGGCCATGCCCAGGCCGATCAGCAGGTTCCCCTCCCGTGTGGAGCGCGGCCTGGGGTTACGGCGATCCCAGCCGAACTCCCGGGCACCGACGGTGTAGCACTCGCGCAGCCGCCGGGTCGAGAACGGCTGGTTGGTCGACTCGTCCTCGGCCGGTTCGTTGCGTCGGCGCAGCTCGATCGGGTCGATGCCGAGTTCGTCGGCGAGTTCGTCCATCGCCGACTCGATCACGAAAGAGGCGGGGGCGAAGCCGGGGCCGCGCATCCAGATCGGGGTGTTCACGTCCAACGGCACCTGCCGGTACGCCTGGCGGACGTTGGGCATGCTGTACATCATCTGGCCCGCGCCCAGGACCGCCTCGATGAACGTCTCGTACGACGAGGTCTCGTGGTTGATGTCGTGGATCGCGGCGTTCAGCCGGCCGCGCCGGTCGCTGCCGAGGCGCAGCCGGTACTCGTAGGCCGGCCGGAAACCGGTGCCGAAATACATCTGCTTGCGCGACAGGACCAGCTTCACCGGGCGCCGGGTGACCCGCGCGGCCAGCGCGGCGACGATGGTGTGCGGCCAGCAGCGCAGTCCACTGCCGAAGCCGCCGCCGACGAACGGGTTGATGACCCGCACCGCGTCCGCGGGCAGGTCGAAGACCGCGGCGATCTCGTCGTGCGTGCCCATCACCCACTGCGTCTTGTCCCACACCGTGAGCCGGTTGCCGTCCCAGCGGGCGACGGTGGCATGCGGCTCCATCGGGTTGTGGTGGTTGCGCGCCAGTTCGTACGTCAGGTCCAGCCGTACGACCGAGGAGCGCAGCCCTGCCTCCGCGTCACCGCGCGCATACGGCGTCGGCTCGCCCGGCTTGGCCTTGGTGATGTCGGTCGAGGGCTTTTCGGCGTCGTAGCGGACCTTGACCAGGCTCGCTCCGTGCTGGGCGGCCTCCAGCGTGGTGGCCACCACAACGGCGACCGGCTGGCCGTGGAAGAGGACCTTGTCGTCCTGGAAGACCCGAAGTCTGCGTCCGGCCGGGTTGTTGGAGCCGGGGTTGTCGCGGTACGGCAGTTTCGGGGCGTTGCCGTGGTGGATCACCCGCAGCACGCCCGTGTGTTTCTCGGCGGCGTGTGTGTCGATGGACCTGATGCGGCCACGTCCGATGCTCGCGTCGACGATGACGGCGTGCACGACACCCTTGATGTCGTGTTCGGCGGCGTACTCCGCCTTGCCGGTGACTTTGAGCCGGCCGTCCACGCGGGACAGCGGCGCACCTACGGCTGCCTGCGGCTGGGGGCTCATTACACTTCTCCTACGGTGCGCAGCTGGCGTTCGACGGTTCGCTTCAGGAGCTCGACCTTGAACCGGTTGTGCTGAAGAGGGCGGGCGCCGTCGGCCGCGTGGCGGGAGGCCTCGGCCCACAGGCGGTCCGAGGGGCGCTCGCCGATCAGGGCCTGCTCGACGGCGGGCAGCTTCCACGGCACGGTGGCCACACCGCCGGCGGCGACCTTCGCCTCGCGGATCACGCCGCCGCGTACATGGAGCGCGACGGCCGCCGACGTCAGGGCGAACTCGTAGGACTGGCGGTCGCGCACCTTCAGGTAGCCGGACTTCAGTGGGCGCGGCAGTGCCGGGATCTCCACGGCGGTGATCAACTCGCCCTGCCGGAGGGCGTGTTCGCGGTTCGGGGTGTCGCCGCGGGTGAGGCGGACGAGCCGCTGCGTGGTGAACTCCGGC
>NZ_JBEYFC010000816.1:0-2751 GCF_040634175.1 Streptomyces sp. NPDC007162 | reverse complement strand
GTCTCCACCCGGGGCGTGGCCCAGGGCGAGACCCTGCTCAAGGTGACGGGCGGGGGCGCGCAGCTTTGGAGTTCCTTGAGAGTCGCGCGCGTCGCATGTCCCGGCGCGCGGCCCGCCGCCGATCCTGTTGCCCAGGACCTGGGGGGACCGACCGAACCGACCCTACGAACTCCAAGGAGCTGTTGAGCGTGACGGCATTGGCACGGTGGTGCTATCGGCACCGGCTGGTGGTCCTGTTGCTGTGGGTGGGGGCGCTGCTGGGCGTGGGCTTCTCGGCCTCGACGGCGGGCACGAACTACGCGAACGTCTTCTCCCTGCCCGACACGGACTCCAAGACCGCGTACGACCTGATGCAGAAGGCCTTCCCGAACACCTCCGGTGACACGGACACCGTGGTGTGGAAGGTCACCGACGGCTCGGTGACGGACCCGGCGGTCCGCGGCCGTGTCCAGCCCGCCCTGGACAGGATCGCGAAAATGCCGGGGGTCGGCGCGGTCACCAGTCCCTACGCCGGCGCCCGGGGGGCCGCGCAGGTCAGCCGGGACGGCAGGATCGCGTACGCGCAGCTGACCTTCGCCCAGCGCGCGAACGAAATCCCGAAGGACCTCGTCCAGAAGGTCGTCGACACCGCGCGGGGCGCCGAACGCAGCGGTCTTGAGGTGGAGTTGGGCGGCCAGGCCATCCAGCGCGTCCAGGAGCCGCCGCAGGGCCTGTCCGAGATGGTCGGCATCGTCGCCGCGGCCGTCGTCCTCTTCCTGGCGTTCGGCTCGTTCTTCGCGATGACCCTGCCCATCGCGATCGCGGTCTTCGGCGTCGGCATGGGCCTGTTCTCCACCCAGCTCCTCAGCCACACCACCGACATCCCGGACATCGCCCCGCTGCTCGCCTCCCTGATCGGCCTCGGCGTCGGCATCGACTACGCCCTGTTCATCGTCACCCGGCACCGGCGCGGCATCCTGCGCGGCCTGGATCCCGAGGAGTCGGCCGTCACCGCCCTGAACACCTCGGGCCGGGCGGTGCTGTTCGCGGGCGGCACGGTCTGTATCGCGCTGGCCGGCATGCTGGTCACCCGGCTGCGTTTCCTGGACGGCGTGGTCATCGGCACGTCCCTGACGGTCGTCCTGAGCGTCCTCGCGGCCACCACCCTGCTGCCCGCGCTGCTGGGCTTCCTCGGCCCGCGCGTCCTCAGCCGCCGCCAGCGCCGCAGGCTGGCCGCCGAGGGCCCCGAGCCGGAGAAGGCGAGCGGCCTGGCGGCCCGCTGGTCGGCGAACGTGCAGAAGCGCCCGCGGCGCATCGCGGCGCTCGCCCTCATCGTCATGGCCGTCCTCGCCGTCCCGGTCCTCTCGCTGCGGCTCGGCGCCACCGACCAGGGCAACGACGACGCGTCCACGACCACCAGGAAGGCCTACGACCTGCTCGCCGAGGGCTTCGGCCCCGGCTTCAACGGCCCGCTCCAGGTCGTCGGGGTGGGCGGCGACACGGCGAGGCTGGTCAAGGGCCTGGAGTCGACCCCGGGCGTCGCGAGGGTGGCCGCGCTGCCCCCGGCCCGGGGCGTGACGGTGATCCAGGTGGTCCCGACCACCTCACCCCAGTCCAAGGAGACGGACGACCTGATCGACACCCTCCGCGACCGGGTGATCCCGCAGGCGGGCGCGCAGGCGCACGTGGGTGGCGTGACGGCGGTCTCCAAGGACTTCGCGACGGTGACCGGCGACCGGCTGCCGCTGTTCGTGGCCACCATCATCGGCCTGGGCTTCCTGCTGCTCCTGGTGGCCTTCCGCTCCCTGGTCGTCCCGTTGACGGCGGCCGTGATGAACCTGGTCGCGGCGGCGGCGTCCTTCGGTGTCCTGGTGGCGGTCTTCCAGTGGGGCTGGGGCCTGGACCTGCTGGGCCTCGGCAAGGAGGGCCCGATCAACGCGTTCCTCCCGGTCATCATGCTCTCCCTGCTCTTCGGGCTCTCGATGGACTACCAGGTGTTCCTGGTGAGCCGGATGCACGAGGAGTGGGTGCACACGAGGGACAACGCGCGCGCGGTACGGGTCGGCCTGGCGGAGACCAGCCGGGTCATCAACTCCGCCGCCCTGATCATGGTCTGCGTCTTCCTGGCCTTCGTGCTCAGCGGCGACTCGGGCGCCGCGATGGCGGGCGTCGGCCTGGCGGCGGCGGTCGCGCTGGACGCCTTCGTCCTGCGTACGGCCCTGGTCCCGGCGGCGATGCACCTGCTGGGCGCGTCCAACTGGTGGCTGCCGGCCTGGCTGGAGAAGCGGCTGCCGCACCTGGCGGTGGAGCCCGCGGAGGAGATCCCGGCGCCCCGGAAACCGGGCGGCCCGGCCTCGGTGATCCACGGTTTCGTCCGCACCCCGGAGGGTGCGGCGGTGGAGGGCGCGTCGGTGACGCTGTCGTCCGAGGGCGGCCGCCGACTGGACCGCGTGACGTCGCTGGCGGACGGCTCCTACATCGTCTCGGTCCCGTCCCCGGGTGCCTACGAGCTGGCGGTGACCGCGCCGTCGTACGGCTCGCAGGCCCGGCAGGTGACGGTGCAACGGGGACCGCTGGTGTACGACGTGGAGCTGGCGGAGGGGGAGCTGGACGCGGTCAACCGGACGTGATCACTCGTTCCGGCGTCCCCTGCCGCCCGGGTCCGGCAGCACCCGGGTCATCCCCGGCAGGAAGTCCGTGAACAGTTCGTGCACCTCCAGCACCAGGGGCCGCAGTACCCGGAACCGCGCGAGGGAGACGCCTCGCGCGGTC
>NZ_JBEYFC010000815.1:0-2757 GCF_040634175.1 Streptomyces sp. NPDC007162 | reverse complement strand
GGTGCCGGGCAACGCCTGCCTGGCACCGGCCTGCGCGAGGCGTCACCGTACCGGCGGCACACTGACGGCCAGCGCGACGGTACAGCCCGCGCTGCTTGCCGAGATCCGTACAGAGCCGATGGATCGCCGCGCGAGTGCGGCCCGCGGGACCACGGTCGGGGGTCTTGTGCGGGCCTCCGCACCGGCGCCATGCACCTACTCCGGCCCCTTTGCCTGCCTGACGGGCATCGACATGGATGGCCCCTGGCGGGCGCGCCGTAGGGACACCAGCGAACGGACAACGTACGTACACGGTCCCGAACTCCGGCTCGGCCCTGGCTTGCGCGGCAGCGCACGATACACACCAGCCCCCGGCATTCCCGGTGGCCCATGGCCGGTGCGGCGGTGATGGAGACGGCCGTCTGTGACCTGGGGCCGTCTAGCGGCTTTGCCGTCACTTCGCGCACTTTGCTCACGTGGCGTGGCCGCCGGGCCGGGCGCCGCGCGGCGGGCTGCTGGGCCGGAACGAAGCGTGCACGTCGGCCACCCCCGCGAGGCGCCGGGAGTGTGGGTGTGGTGTTCCGCTGCCGGTGGTGATCAGGGCCGCCAGCACCGTGGCGGAGCGGGAGCGAGATGCGGCTTTCAGAGCCTGGCGCTGCTGCTCGCTCAGTTCGGCCAGTCCTTTGACCTGCGCGCACAGCCGGTCCCAGGGGATGGTCGTCCCGAGCCGGGCTGCGTGCTCGAGGACGTCGCGAGCGGCGTCCGCCACAGCGTCGACGTCAGTGGGGACACCGGCCGGTGCGGGCGGTCGGTGCGGGCCGCCGCGCGTGCGCTGCCCGGCTGCTGCGGGTCGCGCCGGGGCTTCGGCTTCCATGGCGGCCGACTGCACAATGGTGACCCGCCTGGCAGGTGCCGGCGGCGGGGCGGGCGCGGGAGCCTTGCCGGTGCGCTCCTCCCAGACGGCGATCTGCCTACGCTGCTGGCGGGTCAGCCAGGGCCCGGCTTCCTCGGCCCTGGCCTTCAGCTGGGCCACTAGGCGCCGCAGTTCACCGGGATGCAGACGGCCGTTGCGCCGGTCGAGTGTGTCCAGGAGGTCGGCGACCGCCTCGGCCGCCTGCCCGGCGCGGCTCCTGCCGGTGCGTCCGGCGCGGGAGACGCCACCGCGCCGTGGTGGGGGAGCAGACGGGGCGCTGATCCCGACACCACGTTCTTTGGCCAGGAGGAGGTCGGCGGCGCGGCGCAGCAGCTGGTTCTCCTCGGCACTCGCGCCGCCGCGGGCGGCGGCCTCCGCCTGGGTGAGGAAGTGGCGCAGTTCGCTGAAGGTGCGCTCACCCTCGACGGCCTTGCGCAGGGCCGCGAACGCCTGGGATCGGTCGCCCGTTGCCTGGGGCGCGGCCACCGGCCGCACCACGGCATCGACGCGGGCGGGCGCGGCACGGTGTGGGAAGGCGGCACGTGAGCTGGTGCGCAGGCGGCGGACCTCCTCGACCGCGGGCGTGCACAGCCCCAACGGCGTCAGATGGCATTCGTCGAGGCCGACCCACTCCGTGCGGCCGTGCAGCTGGGTGCCGATCATGACCCGGCGTCCGCTGCCGTCGGTGTCGCAGCGGATGCGCAGCACGTACCCGTCGACGACGAGACGGTGCGGATCGTGGGCGACGTGCGGACCGAGCACCAGCTGCGTGCCGTCCACGGGCTCGGGCAGCACGGCCTCATGGTCCAGCAGCACCCGCAGACAGCCGTGACCGCCGGGCTCGAACACCACCTCGCCGCCTACCCGTTCGGCGTCCTCGGGCAGGCGCGCGGCGGCGGCGATGCCCTGGCCGGCCAGCCACGCGAGGAACTGCTGCTTGATGTAGAGGTGGTCGGCGCCGGAGACTCCCACCGATGTCCTGCGGCACGCCATGTGCTCGGGCCCGCGCAGGTGGGCGAAGTGCGCGACCCGGCCGACGGGCATCCTGATCGTCAGCCGTCCTCTGCAGCCGCCCAGCCACTGCCCGCGCCAGAATGTCTGCCCGGCGTGGGCCTGCCGGAATGCCGCCGCGAGGTCGGCTTGCATCGGCAGCAGGGCGGGTATCTCCGACTCCGCGCTGCCCATCACCGCGGTCTGTACCAGGCGCTGGTCCCGGCCCACGTCACCTCCCGCACGGTCGGATCCCCGATCCTCCAGTGTCCGTCACCGGGAGCGGTCCGGGCGAGGACTAAGCAGCAGCACCTCAACTGACGACGAGTTGGAGGGCGGTCCGCAGGCCGACAGCCTGCGGACCCAAACGCAACCGAACTCGATTGCTGCAATGTCGGCGACCCGGCTGCGCGTGGCCCGATGCACCCGCGGCTGGCGGTCGCTGGTGTATGCGGCTGCCGTCAACCGGTCGAGCGGCTCGGCGCTGGCACGCCAACAACACGACCAGCGCGGCCGAGCCTGTCTCTGAGAGGACGGAATGAGAGTGCATAGGAGATTTGTCGTCACCTGAAGGTGTGGCGGTGCGGCGTCCCGGCCGGTCGGCGCCATGGGCATGTTGAGCTGGGCACCGTGAGCGAGCGCAAGCCCTACAAGACCGACGTGAGCGACGAGCAGTGGGCGCTGGTCGAGCCTGTGATCGCCGCGTGGAAGGCCGCGCATCCCTCGGTCAGCGGCCATCAGGGTCCGTACGCGATGCGGGAGATCGTCAACGCACTGCTCTACCAGGGCCGGACCGGTTGCCAGTGGGAGCTGCTCCCACAACTCGGGGCCGGTCGAGTGATAGTGCGAGAGGGGGTTGTTGGGGTTGGAGTACT
>NZ_JBEYFC010000814.1:0-2762 GCF_040634175.1 Streptomyces sp. NPDC007162 | reverse complement strand
GTCCCGCGCCCGGGAAAGCCCGGCGACGCCCGCGCGACTCCCGGCTACGAAATCTTTGCGTTCTCGCGGGGCGTCCATGAACCGGCCGCCACCTGCTCGAAGTCCGCTTTGTCGGCTCGTCCCGCCCGTCGGTAACGGTGAGTTCACCCGGCCCGTCTTCCTCGGCAGTCTACGCGCGTGGTGTCATGCCCACGCTCGCCCACCCCCCACGTGAGCGTCAACTCGACTAGGAGTCACGCATGCTGTCGAAGCTTCTCGGTCGCGCCGGAGTCGCGCTGGCGGCCGGCGCCGCCGTGGTCGCCACCGCGGTCCCCGCCGACGCCGCGAGCTACACCGCCTTCGCCTTCTCGCTCGGCACCAGCGAGCCCACGATCTACGACTTCATCAACTCGGCCACCACCTCCCTCGACATGACCATGTACGAGCTGGAGGACACCACGGCGGTCAACGACCTCATCGCCCTGGAGAACAAGGGCGTCACCGTGCGGGTGATCCTCGACAACGCCCACCGCAGTGCCAACAGTTCCGCCTACACCGCGCTCACCAACGCCGGTGTGGGCGTGGCCTGGTCGCCGGCCGGCTTCGTCTACACGCACCAGAAGACCATCACCGTGGACGGCACCAAGTCGCTGGTCCTCACCGGCAACCTGACCTCCCAGTACTACTCGACCGGCCGGGACTACGGCGTCTTCACCGACGACACCCGGGACGTCGCCGCGATCGAGAAGGTCTTCAACGCCGACTACGCAGGTACCTCGATCACCCCCACCGACGGCGACCACCTGCTCTGGTCCCCCACCGACTCGCGCAGCCGCCTGCTGACCGTGATCAACGCCGCCACCAAGACGCTCGACGTCGAGGAGCTGGAGCTCAGCGACAGCACGGTGGTCAACGCCATCGTCGCCAGGGCCCAGGCGGGCGTGAAGGTGCGGGTCGTCCTGGAGACCCCCTCCGACTACTCCAGCGAGGTCTCCGAGATCAAGGCGGCCGGCGGCACCGTCGTCGGCTACTCCGACCCGAACGGCTTCTACATCCACGCCAAGGCCATGGTCGCCGACTACGGCCTGGCCACCCAGGAGGTGGAGGCCGGTTCCATGAACATCAGCAGCAACTCGCTGACCAGCAACCGCGAGTTGGGCATCATCCTGACGGGCACGGGGGTGGCGCAGTCGGTGGCCACGACCATCGAGACCGCGTTCAACAGCGACTACTCGGGCGGCACGGCCGCATAGCGGAACGGCTCACCGCCCCGCCCCGGTGGCGCCTCGGCGCGCGCCGGGGCGGGGCCCGCCCGCAGCGGCGGCCGGGTCGCCCGCGGACGAGCTTGCGACTCCCGTACGTCACCCGTCAGCATGGTGACGTGAATCTGGAGCACGTCTTCGTCTGCGGCCACCCGGCCCTCGACTTCGCCGCGACCCTGCGCGCCCGCCGCACTGCGGGGTTCGAGATGTTCGCGTCACCCGAGCGCCTGGACGCCTGGTACGTCGAGTCCGGCCTCGTGGACGCCGTCTCCCCCAGCCAGGACTCCGACGTCGAGCGGGCCGTCGCCGTACGGGAGGCCCTGTACCGCCTGCTCACCGCCCGCCGGCTCGGCACGCCGTACGACAGTGCGGCCCTGGCCCTGGTCAACAGCGCGGCGCGCAAGCCCTCGGCCACCCCCCAGCTCACCCCGGACGGCCGGTGGACCGTCGCGGCGCCGGAGGCCGCGCTGTCGAGCGTGGCGCGGCTGGCCGTGGAGCTCCTGAGCGGGCCCGACGCACCCCTGCTCAAGGAGTGCGGCAACCCGGAGTGCACCCGCGTCTACCTGGACCGCTCCCGGGGCATGCGGCGCCAGTGGTGCGGCATGGAGTCCTGCGGCAACAAGATCAAGGCGGCCGCCTACCGGGCCCGCAAGAAGCAGGCACGCGACACCGTGTGACCGGCCGAACAGGTGACCGGCAACAGCTGCGCTCGACACGCCCGACGTTGTGCACATTCTTGACGACGGTCACATGCAGACCTAACTTCACGGTGTCGGCCCCTCCACCCCAGCGCAAGGAGTCCGAGCCCCGTGCCGTACCGCATCCGCAGTCGTACGCTCCTCGCCCTCGCGACCCTGCTGCTCGCCGCCGTCCCGGCCCCGGCAGCGGCCGCCCGGGCTGCCGAAGCGGCCCACGTCGAGGGCACGTTGGCGTCCGGCGCGCTCTACGTCCTTGACGTGCCGGGCCGTTGGAACGGCACCGTGCTGCTGTACAGCCACGGCTACACCCCGGCCGGGGTGGCCAACCCGGCGCGCGACGCACCGGACGACGCCACCCGGTCGCTGCTGCTGAAGGAGGGGTACGCGCTCGTCGGATCGTCGTACGCCACCACCGGCTGGGCGGTCACGGACGCGGTGCCCGACCAGCTCGCCGCGCTCGACGTCTTCACCGGCCGCTTCGGCGCGGCGCGGCGCACGATCGCCTGGGGCACGTCGTACGGCGGTCTTGTCACCACCACGATCGCCGAGCGGCACCCGGAACGCATCGCCGGATCGCTGTCGATGTGCGGTCTGGTGCAGGGCGGGGTCGCCACCTGGAACAGCATGCTGGACGCCGTCTTCGCCCTGCGCACCCTGCTCGGCGGCACCACCGGTTCGGGCATCCGGCTGACCGGGCTGCGGGACGCCGGCGACGCGGCCGCCCGGGCCTGGTCAACGAGGACGGCCTGCTCCCGCTGTCGCCCCGTGCGCACGGCAAGGTACTGGTGGTGGGCGCCGACCCGGCCTCACCGTCCGGTACGAC
>NZ_JBEYFC010000813.1:0-2777 GCF_040634175.1 Streptomyces sp. NPDC007162 | reverse complement strand
GGCAGGTCGTCGGGGAAAGTCAGGATGCGCGGACCGCGCGGGGTCCAGCCGGCGGGGACCCGGGGTTCAGGGCCGTCTTCGTCACGGGTACATTGGCCGCCGTCGCGTCGGCCGCCGCGCTGGTCACCGGGCGTCCCTGGGTACTTGCGCTGGCCGCCGCGCCCCTGATGCTGCTCGCCCTCGCCCTGCCGAGCGGGCCGCGCCCGCAGGCGGTGACGGCCGAGGCCGAGGTGGAGCCGCGGCGGTGCTTCGAAGGCGAGCAGGTGACGGTGCGGATCACGGCGTCCTACGACGGTGAGACCGGCCGTCTGGACCCCGGCGTCACCCTCGGCCACGGGGTCCGGCTCGACCACCTGGCGGTCGGCCCGCACCGCGTCGATCTCGTCCTGACCGCTCAGCGCTGGGGTCGCTGGACGCTCGGCACGGTCGACGTCGACGTCTACGACCGCGGCGGGCTGGTCCGGCGCACCGTGCGGGCCGAACTCGGTGAGATCGCCGTCTTCCCGGTGCCCGGACACGCCGGCCTCACGCCCGTCCCGGTCCGGTTGCCGCAACGGCTCGGGGAGCACACCGCAGTGCAGCGCGGCGAGGGCGTCGAGGTCACCGGCGTACACCCGTACGTGCGCGGCGAGCGGCAGCGGCGTATCCACTGGCCGGCCACCACCCGTCGCGGCACCCTGCAGGTCCACCAGTTCGCCGCGGAACACACCGCCGACACCGTGGTGCTGCTGGACGTGCTCGCCGACGTGGTCGACCCGGTCACCGGCGCGTCCTCGCTCGACGAGACCTTCCGAGCCGCTGCGGGGCTGGTCCGCGCCTACCTGGCCACCCACGACCGGGTGGGCGTCGTGTCGGTCGGCGGCGTGACCCGCTGGCTGCAACCGGGCAGCGGCCAGGGGTACTTCTACCGCATCGTCGACAGTGTGCTGGAGGTCCGCAAGGACCGCGCGTACCGCACGGAGGGACTCAGCCCGCTCCCACCGCCGGCGTTGCCCGAAGGAGCGTTGGTGTACGTCATCACGCCACTGACCGACCAGCGGATTCTCGACATCCTGCACCAGGTGCGCGGGCGGGCCAACCCGATGGTCGTGGTCGAGATCCCCACCGGCGAGCCGGTCCTGGAACCCGGCGACACCGAAGGTGGACTCGCGCTGCGGCTGTGGCGGGCGGACCGCGACGCCATGCGCTTCGCCCTGGTGGAACGCGGCATCGCGGTCGTCGCCCACCGGCCCGGCGAGACACTCGACCTCGCCCTTGCGCCTCTCCTGCGCACCCGTGTCCACGGGGGGACCCGATGACCACGACCCCCACCCGGGCCGCCCTGCTCGTCGCACGCCTCACCTCCCGTATCACCGATCGCCTGCTCGGAACGGCCCTTGCCGTCGCCGCCTGCGACCCGCCGACCGCCCTGCACGCATCGGTGTTGGTCAGAGCCCTGGTCCTGGCAGCGGCAGCGACCGCGTGGTGGGCCGCCCCGATGGTCGACGCCCGCCCCGTCGTGGCCTCCGCGCGCTGGGGGACGCTGGCGGCCCGCCACAGGACGACCCTGTTGCCGGCGACGGCGATCGCGGTCGCCGCGGCCACCGGTCCCCCGCTCTGGCTGGTCGTCTGCATCGCCGCCCTGCTGCCCGCCTACCTGCTCGTCACCGACCCGTGGACAGCCGGTGTCACCGCCCCGCCCGACCGCCCGCAGGCGACACCCGCGCTGGCGGCAGCCGCCGCGACCGCGGTGGTACTGCTCGCCGCCCAGGCGCCGGTCGCGCGCACCTCATGGGCACGGCTGCCCGCCTCACTCGCCATCGCCGCCACCGCGGTCTGCCTGGTACTCGCGCTGCGCGGGCGCGGATTCGGGCGACAGAGCTCCTGAACGGATCAGTGGGGATGATCTGCGCCTCGTCGAAGAGCTGCTCCAATGCCCTGTGTCCGTGTCCGTGTCCGTGTCCGTGTCCGTGTCCGTGGAGGCAGGGCAGGCTGATCAGCAGGTGGTCGCAGGTGGAACCCGGTCGCCGCCGCAGTCCGTTTTCAGGTGACCCGACGAGCAGCGGGAAACGGCTCGTTGGTGCGGGCCTCGACGTCGGCGGTCCACTTCGCTCCCGCCGGCCGAGGAGCCACCATGACGCGGCCCGCCGCATCGCCGCTCTCACCCACGGTGGCCGTGCGGCCCGGGAAGGCACCGCGGTCCTCCGCGAACTCATCCGTGTCACGTTCGAGGACGTCGACCCCCTCGCCGCGGTGACCGGAGCCCTCGCGGGAGCGCGCTACGGGCTGGACGCGATCCCCGTCCACTGGACCCAGCCGCTCCATGTCCCCCTCCCGGGCTTCGACGGACGCGTACTGCGCCTGGCAGATCTGCTCCACCTCGCACACCGCCTCGGGGCCTGACCCGGGTTCGGCCCGTTCGGGGCGCCTCGGACCGCCATGTCCGGTTGCCGCCCTCGCCGTGTCGTCGTTACGATGACGCGGCCAGCACAAGCGAAGGGGGTCAGGCCGTGCACGAAGACAGTGCGCACTCGGCGGCCGCCGGTCCTGCGTCGTTTCTCGCCGCATCCGCAGCGCTGGGCATGATGAACGCCGCCGTCCGCACCGCCCGCCACACGCCACCGGACGACACCACTCAGGACGACCCCAGTCAGGCGCTCGCGGCTCTGATCATGCTGCGCCATCTGCGCGAAGAGCTCGCAGCCTGGGAGAGCGGTCTGATCGAGACCGCGCGCGGTGCCGGGGCCACCTGGGCCGACCTGGCGGAGCCGCTCGGGGTGGCGAGCCGCCAGGCAGCC
>NZ_JBEYFC010000812.1:0-2788 GCF_040634175.1 Streptomyces sp. NPDC007162 | reverse complement strand
GCCGCGATCCTCGACACGGAGATCAGCCCGGAGCTGGTGCCGGGTGAGGAACTGCAGTCCACCGAGTCGAAGATCGGCCCGTACGCGCTGCACGACTTCACCCTGTACCAGGTGCTGCGGCACGGCTTCCGACCGTCGAAGATCGCGTTCCTGGCCTGGCACGCCTGGCACGACCGGGCGGCGGGCGCCTGGCCGCCCGGCTTCCCGGAGTCCGAGCGGAAGGCGTACGACCTGGCTGAGATCCGGCACTGGCTCGACTACTTCTGCCGCCGTTTCTTCGCCTTCGCCCAGTTCAAACGCTCGGCGATGCCCAACGGCCCGAAGGTGTCGGCGGGTGGCTCGCTGTCCCCGCGCGGCGACTGGCGTGCCCCTTCCGACAGTTCGGCGCGGGCCTGGCTGCACGACCTGGACCGCGTTCCGCAACGGTGACCCGGACCCCGGCGGGGGCACGCACGCGCGATTTGGCGTGCGTCCCCCGACCGGGGTAGGCTCGATCTTGAGCGAGGCACTCAAGTCCGAGTGAAACGCGATGCGTTGGTGGTCCAAGGAAAGACGCCCCGCTTCCTGCGGGGAAATGCAGGTGCAAGGCCTGCCCGGCGCTCCGACCGAAGAGCCCCGCCCCTGATCCGTCAGGGGCGGGGCTCTTCGCATGTGCGGCTTTCGACGGCTGCGCGGCGCACTCCGACGGGTGAACATCCGGCAGGAGCCGTCCAGCAGAACAAACCGGCTGGTCAAGGCCTTTCCCGTGGGGCGGCGGGGACCGTGCGCCAGGGCCCGAAGCGGTTGCGGCGGCCGGCTCCGCTTCTCACCGTGGGCACAAGGACAGCAGTCTCGAAAGGAACCCCATGCGCGCCCTAGTCTCCCGCGGCCTCCTCGTCTCCCCCCTGGTCTGCGCCGCCCTGGTATGCGGCCCGGCCGCCGCCACCGCTGCCGCCGCCGACGCCGGCCGAGAAGCGTCGGGGCACGGTGCCGTGCAGCAGGCCGTGCCGGCCGGCACCGACCTCGCCACGCTCCTGGACCGGCTCGACGCGACGCACCACTCCCGTCTCGTCTCCCCGTTCCTCGCCACGGTGCCCGGCCTCGCCGAGGCGCACGGCAACCGGCTCGACCCGGCGACGGCCGCCGCCTACGCGCAGGCGGTACGGAAGTGGAGCAACACGGTCCAGGAAAGCATCAAGGCCGCCGTCGGCCGGGCCGCCGGACACCGGACCCAGACACGCGCCGCCGACCCCGTGACGGACCTGGTGAACGCGATCCAGGCCGCCGTCGGCAAACTGCTCGCCTCGCTGACCTCCCTCGACCTGGGCGGAGTGATCAGCGCCGTCACCGGGCTGCTCGCCCCCGTCCTCGACGCGGTCACCGGGCTCCTCGGCAGCGCCGTACCCGCGCTGCCCGCACTCCCCGCCGCGAACACCGTCACCTCCACGGCGACGACCGTCGTCCCCTGAGGAGATGACCCGCGCCCGGCCCCGGAAGGGAGCTGAGTCCCGGCCGCGGCCGGCGCCGGGACGCCGCCGTGAACACCCCACGAACCGCTGCGGCCCGGCCACGCACCGTCGGACACGATCGGGCACATGTGGCCGGCCTCAGGGCCGCGGCCGGCCCGGTGCGCCGGTCACGGGGAAGGCGGGACTTCCGGCCGGGGCCGGCGCCGCGCGCCCGCCTGCGGCCGCCGTCAGGCCTCGTTCCAGCCCGGGGCCGTCCGCAGGACGCGCTCCGCGACCCGCAGGAGTGCCCCGTCGTCGGGCAGCACGTCGTCCTGCCGCCAGATCGCGACCTCGAACGAGCCCTTCCCGTCGTCCTTCCCGTGCTTCGAGACCAGGACGCAGCGCGCCGTACCGCCGGGGCCCGAGCGCGTCTTGCCGCCGGCGAGGTCGAAGCCGATGGAGAGGGTGGGGCTGGAGTAGAGGACGGCGGGGTGTCCCAGCACGCTCGTCCTCCTGGTGCCGCCGAGCAGGTCGCCCGTCTCGGAGACGGGCATGTCGTCGTAGGCCGCCGACAGCTTCACGTAGTACGTCCTGAGGGTCACCGTCGCCTCGGGCGCGGGAATCCTGGTGCCGCCGGCGAGCGTGATCCAGTCCCCGCTGCCGTCGGCGGTCTCGATCCGTTCCCTGGGCGTGCCCAGCAGCGCGGGAAGGTCCGGCCGGTTCAGCAACCCGCACAGGCGGGCACCGGAGATGTACCGGGCCGGCAGCCGGTCGTGCGAGGTCGTGCAGGTCGCCGGTGCGCTGCTGGTCTCCGTCTGGTGGACGAACCGCTTCTGGACCCACAGCGCGCCCACCACGACGGCGAACAAGGCCACCGCGGCCATCACCTGGACCACCGGTCTGCCGGCCTTTTCGGGCTCGCCGAAACCCTCGCTCATGTCCCCCACCCCCGCTGTGCGTCCCCTGTGCGCGTGGAGCCTAACCGATGTCCGCGCGGTGGGCGCACGCCGCTCGGGATTCCCGGTGGCCAGGGCTTCCTCCGGGAGTGTTTGATGGCGGCAGCACGCTTCATCCCGGAGGAAGCAGAGGTGGACGCGGTGACCGACGGTCGGGTCGTCGAGGCGGGCGGGAGTGCCCTGGTGGTGCGTCGCGCACCACGGGAACGGGCTCGCGCGGCGGTACTCGTCCTGCACGGCGGACAGGAGAACGGGCAGCGCCCGGCGCGCCCCTGGCAGCCCGCGGCCCTGCGCATGCGCCCCTTCACCGGGGTCGCCGCCTCCGTCTCCTCACCGCGTGACGTGCTGGTCGGACAGGTGCGGTACCGCTACCGGGGCTGGAACGACACCGCCGACCCCCTGCAC
>NZ_JBEYFC010000811.1:0-2789 GCF_040634175.1 Streptomyces sp. NPDC007162 | reverse complement strand
GGCGAGAAGTGCGCTCAGTACGGGTCAGGGCGTATTCCCGGGCCCGCGCCCATGTCCTCGTGCACCTCACCGTCGTCGGTCCGCTCCTTGCCAACCGAAGGTGGATGACCTCAGCTGGCCGCATAGCCGCGAAGTACATGCAACCGAAGAATGCTTCAGGACGAGGACCCCGCCCTCGCTGGCGAGCAACGGCCTCGAGCAGCCGAAGCACCTGAATACCCGGACGGGCTCCGCGAGCGCGCGGTCCGCGAGGTCAGCTCAGCGGCCCGCCGCGTGCGCGAGGAACACCTCGCGCACGGTGCCGACGACATCGACCTTCTCCAGGAGGGCCGCCACGTCCGCGTCGGTCAGTTGCAGCATGGCGCGGGCCGGCCCGCGGCCTGACGTCAGGACTGCTCCGCCGCCAGGGCGCAGAGTTGTGAGCGGTTGGGCAGCCCGGTCTTGGCGATCAGGCTGGCGACGTGCTTCTCGACGGTGCGCGGCGATATGTAGAGCCGGGCGGCGATGTCCTTGTTGCTGGGTCGGTCGGCGAGCAGCCGGAAGATCTCGTACTCGCGGACCGTCATGCCCTTCATGCGCAGTTCCGGTGGAATCCGGTCGCTGCCGGTGCGGTGCTGGCGCACCGGTGCGCCGATCGCGCGCAGCAGGGTCCGGCAGGCGCCGACCACCGCGGTGGCGGAGGTCTCGCGGAAGTGGTGCTCGGCTTCCCGCAGCCATCTCTCCGGTTCGCCCCAGCTCAGCGCGTGGGCCTCCTCCGCGATCAGCCGCTGCCCGAGATGGCGGGCGGTGGGGTAGGGCGCGCCCGTGGTCTCGGCGAGGAGGGCCGCTTGTCCGGCCGCCTCGGGCCGGCCCTCGCGGCCGAGCAGGACGGCCTCGGCAAGCAGGAGGAAGTACCGGTTCCAACGCATCCGGCCGGCGGCGCTGGCGGCCAGCCAGTCGAGGTGACCGCGGTCGGCCCGGCCGTCCAGGAGGTCGAGCAGCAGAGCGAGGCCGTGCCGTCCGCTCAGGTGGAAAGTGGTCGGGTTCTCGGCCTCCAGCGCCTTGAGGTCGGCCATGGTACGGGCCGCCTGGTCCCGGTTCTCCTCCAAGAGGGCACAGAAGACCTGGGCCAGACCGAGGGCCAGCGGCTCCTCCAGCGAGCCGCGCCCTCCCCAGTGTCCGAAGTCGGCCAGGGCCTCCTCCATGGCGGTACGGTCGCCTTGGTGAGCCGCCAGCACCGAGCGGGCCATCAGCAGGTATCGGGCCACCGACGTCAGCTTCAGGCGGGCTGCCATGGTCAGCGTCTCGTCGCCGAGCGCCCGGGCCTCGGTGAACCGGCCGCGCAGTACATCGTGCAGGGTGAGGATGCCGTCGATGCCGTAGACGACGGTGACCGCGCCCAGCCGCCGGGCCTCGGTGCGGGCCTCCTCGAGGGTGGCGGTACTGCCGTCGTCCAGCCACCGGATGCCGCCGAGCCGGGTGAGCGCGTACATCCGCTGGAGTGGCAGGCTGTGCCGTTCGGCAGTGCTCATGGCCTGTTCCAGGTAGGTACTGGCCTCGGAGAGGTCACGTTCGCGGGCGACCACGGCGAGGAGTTCCCATGCCTGGCAGGCGACCAGGGGCAGGCCCTCCCGCTCGGCGGTGCCGAGCGCGGCGCGGGCCAGCCGCTCGGCCCGCTGGGTACGGTCCTGTCCCGGCGTGTCGAGGCACAGGTACGCCTCCACCACGTCGGTCAGCGCGGTGTGCGCCTCGTCCGGCGCCGTCGCCAGCAGCGCGCGAGCCCGTTCGATCTGGTTGTTGCCGTCGGCCCAGCGGCCCGCCATGTACGCCACGTGCGCGAGGCGGGTGTGCAGGGCCGCCAGCCGGGCCGCGCCCAGGCCGGCTCCGACGAGTTCACGCAGGGTTCCGGTGAGGCTGAGCGCGCGGGTCAGTTCCCCGGTCTCCGCGAGCGCGGGCAGCAGCGCTTCCAGCGCCTCGGCGCGGGCGGCGGAGTCCCCGCCTTCCGCCAGCAGCCGCTCGGCGCGGTCGAGCAACGCGACCGCGGATCCCACCGCGCCGTCGGCGAGGGCACGGCGCCCGGCCTCGGCGAACAGCCGGCCGCCCCGGACGGGGTCACCGGCGTCGGCGCGCAGGGTCGCCGCCAGCGGGCACCAGTCGCCCGGCAGACCGGGGTTGAGGGTCTCGATCGCGTTCGCGGCCTGCTCGGACAGGGCCACTCGGGCGGCCGGGGTGAGCTGCGCGAGCAGCGCTTCGGCGGTCAGCGGATGCTGGAAGGCGTACCAGTCGGGGGCGGGTTCGTCGGCCGCGACCAGCCGGGCCGCCACGCTCGCGTGCAGGTGACTGAGCAGGCTCCGGTCGTCGACCCCGGTCATCGACTGGAGCACCGACAGGGGGAACCGCCGGCCGAGCACGGCCGCGGCGCTGAGCACGGTCCGCCCCTGTGGGCCGAGTTGGTCGATACGGTGAATGGCGCCCTCCAGCAGCGCCCTGGGCATGTTGCGGCGGAGGTCGCCGACCACCCGCCAGGCGGCGCCCTCGCGGACGAGCGAGCCGCCGGCGACCGCGCCCTGGAGAAGTTCCTCGACCAGGAACGGGATGCCCGCGCTGTCCTGCCACATCTGGACGAGCACCTCGGCGGGCAGCTGGCCGGGGTCGGTTTCCAGGCAGGAGGCGATCATCCGGCCGACCCCGTCGGCGTCCAACGGTGCCAGCCGGAAGGCCGGCCAGGTCATCGCCCGCTCCCCCGAGCCGATCTTCTCCTACGACAAGTGCGTCGGGATGGTCGAGAACCTCGCCAAGGCGCTGGAGAC
>NZ_JBEYFC010000810.1:0-2789 GCF_040634175.1 Streptomyces sp. NPDC007162 | reverse complement strand
TCCAGCACCCGCTCGGCCCGGACGGCGAGGGCGCCGGGCACCTCGCCGACGCGTTCCGGGGCCGTACGGCGGATCACACCCGCGTTGGGCGCGGCGGCCGTGAGGAAGCCCGCGCGGTAGGGCTCGGCGAGCAGCGCGCCGCGGTCGTCGCGGAAGACCGGGACGGCCGGCGAGTGGATCACCCGGTCCGAGTAGAACGGGTCACGGTGGGCGCGGTGGTGGTCGTAGAAGGCGCGGGCGTGCACCTGGCAGGCGTAGAGCGCGGAGGCGCGGCACAGGCCTTCCTCCTGCGCCTGGGCGCCGTTCAGGTAGCCGCCGCCCGGGTTGCGGGCCGAGGCGAAGTTCAGGACGGCCACCGGGGCGTCGGCCAGCCGGCGGGCGGCCTCCAGGCTGCTTTCGCCGGTGACCTCGAAGACGGTGTCCGCGTCACCTTGGGCGGCCACCGGCACGGGGTGCGGGCCGTACAGACGCGTCCCGGCCCGCGCGGCCGCGATGTCGGCCGCCAGCAGGACCTCCCGGCCGTCCGGCGCCCGGTAGACCCCCGCCGCCACGATCTCCTCGGTCCCCCGTGCGAGACCGCGCAGGCGCGCACTCATGGCGCCACCCCCGTGGACGCCATGACCGCGACCCGCGCGGTCTCCCCCGTCGTGCTCATACCTGCATCCTGGGTGATCCTGGTGATGCCGTGCAACGGAGTTTCCTGGGCTCGAAACAGCCGGAAACAGCCGGAAACACTGGATGAAACGGAGGTTACCGATCTCGAACCTGCCGTTTGGCACCCTTGTGCGAATCCGCGCGGAGGTCTTGGGTGGGATGGACGATGCCGTCCCGAGCCACCCACGGCCGGGCCGGTGGCATGGTGGAATCTCAGGAGGATCCCGACATGTCCGACTCAATATCCGACGACGGCGACTGTACCGGCGGCTCGGTGAAGACCGACTTCTCGGACGACCGCACCGCTGTCACCGAGGCCGAGGTGGAGGCCCTGGTCAAGGGCATCTGCTTCAAGACGGGACCGCCCCGCACCCTCGGGGTCGAAGTGGAATGGCTGGTCCACGAGCTGCGGCAGCCGCAGCTCCCGGTGACACCCGAACGACTCGAAGCGGCCTACGCCGCACTGCGCACGGTACCCCTGGGCTCGGCGCTCACCGTCGAACCCGGCGGCCAGCTGGAGCTGAGCTCGCCGCCCGCCGCCTCCCTGATGGAGTGCATCGGTACCGTCTCCGCCGACCTGGACGCCGTCCGTACGGTCCTGGCCCAGCAGGACCTCGGCCTGGTGGGCGTCGGTCACGATCCCTGGCACACCCCCCGCCGCTTCCTGCGCGAACCGCGCTACGACGCGATGGAGGCCTGCCTGGACCGCACCGGCACGGCGGGCCGCCACATGATGTGCGCCTCGGCCTCCGTCCAGGTCTGCCTGGACGCCGGCCACGAGGAGCCCGGCCCGCTGGGACACGCGCGCCGCTGGTGGCTGGCCCATCAGCTGGGCCCGGTCCTGGTCGCCGCGTTCGCCAACAGTCCGCTGGTCGGGCACCGGCCCACCGGCTGGGTCTCCACCCGGCAGCTGCTGTGGATGGAGATCGGCGCGGGCCGCGCGG
The DNA here is from genome assembly GCF_040634175.1 of Streptomyces sp. NPDC007162. Classification (NCBI taxonomy): domain Bacteria; kingdom Bacillati; phylum Actinomycetota; class Actinomycetes; order Kitasatosporales; family Streptomycetaceae; genus Streptomyces; species Streptomyces sp. NPDC007162. The sequence goes on along the minus strand of NZ_JBEYFC010000810.1, from coordinate 1,191 downwards.
GCGCGCCCCCGCTGGACGGTGATCCGCGAGCGGCGTGGGCCCGGCACGTCCTCGACGCGCCGGTGATGTGCGTACGACGGGACGGCGGCCCGTGGGAGGTGCCCGAGGGGCTCTCCTTCCGGGAGTGGACCCGGTCCGGATCGCCCACCAGGGAGGATCTCGCGTACCACCTGACCACGCTGTTCCCGCCGGTCAGACCGCGCGGGCACCTGGAGCTGCGGATGATCGACGCGCAGCCCGGCGACGACGGGTGGATCGTGCCGCTGGCGGTGACGGCGGCACTGTTCGACGATCCGGAGGCCGCCGAGACCGCGTACCGCACGGTGAAGCCGCTGGCCGAGCGGGCTCGGTCGCGACCGGCCCCGCACAACCCGCTGTGGCTCGACGCGGCCCGCACCGGGCTCGGCGACCCGGAGCTGCAGGAGGCGGCCGTCGGCTGCTTCACGGCGGCACTGCGGGCCCTCCCACGGCTGGGCGCGACCCCCGAGGTCGTGGACGCCGTCCGGGCGCACCTGGACCGGTACGTCCTGCGGGGCCGCAGCCCGGCCGACGACCTGCTGGACCGACTGCGCGGCACGGCGGGTCGCGCCCACGAGAGGGAAATCAGCGCATGACCGAGACCGACATCGATATCGAGACCCTGCGGGACCGGGCGCTGAAGTCCCTGACCACGGCCCGGGACCGCACCACGCTCCTCACCGACTGCGTCGAGGAACCCGACCTCACCGCCCAGCACTCCCCGTTGATGTCCCCGCTGGTCTGGGACCTCGCGCACATCGGCAACCAGGAGGAGCTCTGGCTGCTGCGCAACGTGGGCGGCCGGGAGCCGATGCGCCCCGAGATCGACAGCCTGTACGACGCCTTCGAGCACCCGCGGTCCGAGCGGCCCTCGCTGCCGCTGCTCGCGCCCGCGGAGGCCCGGCGGTACGCGGCGGAGGTGCGCGGGCGGGCGCTCGACCTGCTGGAGGGGGCCGCGTTCGGTGACAGCCGGCTGACCGAGGCGGGCTTCGCCTTCGGGATGATCGCACAGCACGAACAGCAGCACGACGAAACCATGCTGATCACCCATCAGCTCCGCAAGGGGCAACCGGCCCTGACCGCGCCCGACCCCGACCCGGTGCCGCCGTTCACCGGACCGACCGAAGTCCTGGTCCCCGGCGGTCCGTTCACCATGGGCACCTCCACCGAGCC
>NZ_JBEYFC010000809.1:0-2794 GCF_040634175.1 Streptomyces sp. NPDC007162 | reverse complement strand
GTCGTGCAGAGCGTGCTGGAGGTCCCGGCTGTCGTCGAGGCGGTACTCACCGCCCACGGCGACGGTCACCCGCTTCCCGGCCGGCCCGACCTGCACCGAGAGCTGCTCGTTGGACGGTTCCGACATGATCGCCTCCTCCGTGGTCCGTCTTCTCCAGACTCATACGGCGCATTCGACGCGTCAAGACATACGTGAAACACGCTTCATGTTTTTGCCTGCGTGAAACCGCACACCGGATGGACGTCCGTCACGAACCGTGCGCGCGTCCTGGCCGGCATCGCGGACAACCACCACGTGCGGATCCGGGACATCGCGGCCCGCTGCCGGCTCAACCAGTACAGGATCGACCCGGGCAGGGTGCTGCGCCACCCGGCCGAGGCCGGCCTGACCGTGGCCTCCCTGCCGGCGATGCCGGTCGAGGCGGAGGCGGAACACCACGGCGCCCCGCGCCCGGCCGTCAGCCCCGGGGCCGGCTGAGCGCGGGATCGTTGGGGTGTTCGCTCAGCGGTGTGGTCGTCGTGGTGAGCCACGGCGCCTGCGGCAGCGAGCCCAGGAGCGTCCGCATCTCGGCGGGGTCGCGGGCCCGCCACAGGCCGAGCGCCCGGCCGGGGGAAACCTGCCACAGCCGCACCAGGTGGCCGTCCTCGGCCAGTTCCGCGGCCCGGGCCGCCTCGGCCGCGGCCGCGTCCGCCAACTCCTGGGAGACCGGGCCGTCCGGGGCGAAGGCGACCAGAAACTCCTTGGCGGGCAGCGGGGTTGCGGTCGAGGCCGGACCGGGGTCGTTCGGGTGCGGGGCGAGGGGTGTCACCTCGTCGCTGCGCCAGACGCGCAGCGGCATGGCGGCGAGGACCTCCTCCAGACGTTCCGCGTCCGGCGCGGCGAACAGGCCGAGGGTGCGCCACTCGCCGGGTCCCAGCGGAGGCCGCCACAGCCGCAGCAGCAGGCCCGCCTCGGCGAGCCTGCGGGAGTGTGCGGCCTCACGGGCGCGGATGTCGTCGACCGCCTCCGCAGGGGTCCCCTGCGAGACGTGGGTGGTCATGGTGACGAGGTATTCCATGGTGGGCACGGCTCACTTGAGGATCTCAAGGAGCCGGTCCGCCAGGATCTCGGCCGAGTGCGGGTTCTGACCGGTGATGAGGTTGCGGTCCTCCACCATGTACGGCTCCCAGATCGGGCCGCGGCTGAAATCGATTCCGACCTTCTCCTTCAACTCGGTCTCCAGCAGCCACGGCGCCCTGGGGGCCAGCCCCACGCCTGCCTCCTCCTCGTCGGTGAAGCAGGTGATCCGGTACCCCTTGAAGGGCGACTCACCGTGCATCCTGGTGGCCAGGATCGCGGCGGGCGCGTGGCAGACGATCGCGAGCGGCCTGCCCGAGGCGAGCTGCGCCGTCAGCAGCCGGCCGGCGTCGGCGTCGAACGCCAGGTCCGCCATCGGTCCGTGGCCGCCGGGCAGGTACACCGCGTCGTAGTCCTCCAGGCGGACGTCCGACAGCTTGAGGGGCCGCCGCATCACCTCCGCGGAACGGATGATGGCCTCCAGTTCGAGTGCACCCTCCTCGCCGCCCGCCATCGACGGGCGCAGGCTCATCATGTCGACGTTCGGGGTCACCCCGCCCGGCGTCGCCACCACGACGTCGTGACCGCCCTCAGTGAGCTTCTTGTACGGCACGGCGAACTCCTCGGCCCAGTAGCCCGTCGCGTATCTGGTGCCGTCCTTGAGAACCCAATAGGTCGCACCGCTGACCATGAAGAGCACTTTCGCCATCGCACTCAGCCTCCGCACCCGCGTCCGGCTCGATGAGGGATTCGACGGCATCCAGCCTAGGCACACAATGTTTGCCACGCCTGTTCACGAACGGGCCGGTCAACTACCGTGCCGCTCGGGTCAGTCGCGGAGGGTGGTCGCGGGGCTGGTGCCGTACGCCGCTCGGTAGAGGCCGGCGAAGCGGCCGGGGTGGGCGAAGCCCCAGCGGGCGGCGATGTCGGCGACGGTGGCGCCGTCGCGCGGGTTCGCGGCCAGCAGGTCCCGGTGGGCGTGGGCCAGCCGGGCCCTGCGCAGGTAGGCCAGCGGTGTCGTGTCGAGGTGACGGCGGAACGCGTACTGCAGGGTGCGGACCGTGACGTGCACGGCGTCCGCGATCCCGGCCACCGTGAGGGGCTGGTCGGCGTGGTCGTCGATGTAGGCGACGGCGCGCCTGAGGGTGGCGGAGTGCGCGTCGGTGCGGTCCTGGGCGGTGGGGTCGGTGCGCGCGGTGTTGGGGAAGGCCGCCAAGACGCTCGCGGCCAGCAACTGGCTGCCCGCCGAGACGATCAGCGGGTGCGCCTCGGCGTCCGGGGCGGCCAGCACGTGGTCCCGCAGGTAGAAGATGGTGCTCTTCAGCCGGTCGGCCGCGGCCTGGGTGACGGGCCGGTGGCCGGTCAGCCGCACGGGCTCGCGCAGCGGACCGCGTTCGGTGGCGGCCACCTGGTCGAGGAGACCGGGGTCGATCATCGTGATGTTGTACCGGGCGCCGCAGATACGCCCCGAGTACGGCTCGTCCGGGGGTGCGAACAGCACGGCGTCACCGGGGCCGAAGGCGTCCTGGACGCCACGGAAGGCGTGGTCCTGGACGGTGCCCTCATGGACGACGCACAGGCAGATCCTGCCCAGCGGGCTGACGGAGTACGACATCTCGAAGTTCAGGTCGAGTTCGTCGACGCTGATCGACGGGGTGCTGTCTCCAGCGGCGGGCAGAACGCCGCCTACATGTCCCTGAAGAACTGCGGCAGTTCGGAGCAGCAGACCGACCTGCCG
>NZ_JBEYFC010000808.1:0-2794 GCF_040634175.1 Streptomyces sp. NPDC007162 | reverse complement strand
AGCCGAGCTGGTAGGCGAACCAACAGTGGAGTGCATAGGTCAGTGGACCGGACAGGGCCAGGGCGAGTTGGGCTGCCCACGGCAGGGTGCCGGAGGCGAGGAGGGCAGCGGCGGGAGAGGTGACGGCTGCGGCGCCGGTGACGCGTTTCATGGGAGGTCTGCGCGGTTGTACGGCGCCGTGGTGGGGCGCAGGCGCTGAGTGCTGGTGCGGGCGGCCCGTGCACGTGGTGCCGTGCGGGTGGGCAGGTGCATCACTGGCTTCATGCGTGAGCTCCTTTCGGGTGAGCCTGGCAGAAGCCATTGTGTCGATGCTGCGGCATCGGCGGATCGGCACAACCGCCCAACCGCCATGGGTGGTTGTGCCGATCAGGGAATGTCGACGACGAACAGGGCGTGCTGGAACATCGCAGCGACCGGGAATGCGGTGCGAAACGGGTGAACGTGGGCGGGGGGGAGACCGAGATCGTTCAGGTAGCGGCTCCAGCCGTCGAGGTTCGGTGGCTCCTGGGCGATGTGGACATCTGCGTGTGTGCCGTGGTTGAGCATGTAGTCCCAGGCGTGCCATGCACGGCGTTGTATCGGGCCGGCTGGGGCGTCCTCCACAATGATGATCTTGGATTTTGCGACACGGACGGCTTCGCCCAGCAAGTCTTCGGGATGGATCGCATGGTGGAGTACGAAGATCAGGAGGACGGCGTCGAAGGAGTCTGCGGGGAAGGGCAGCCGGTCCCCGGGGTAGAGGCGGAGGGGCAGCGAGGTGACGTTGTGGTCGACGATGTCGATGGCCGTCACTTCGTGATGGTGGCGCTCTGTCAGGTGAAGGGCGAGTTTACAGCTTCCGGCCCCAAGGTCGAGGATTTCTCCCTTGGCGGGCAGGTATGACTGTATACGGGAAGCGATGGCCTCTTCGCGCCAAAAGTTTCGGGCCATAGCCTGTTCACTGCGCTGCGCCAGCCTCTGGATCACGCTGCTGGGGCCTTGAGCGGCGGCCGGGCGCTGGTGGGGGTTCAGGGGGCTTCCGTCCTTCCTGGGGCGTGGGTGTGTGGTGTGCGCGCTCGCTGGGCGGGCAGGGGTGCGGGTGTCCATTGCAGGCGCAGTCTGGTGCCGCCGTCGGGGGTCTCCCGCAGGTCGGCGTGGCCGCCGAGGGGGGCAAGCGCGGCCTCGTAGCGTTGAGGGTCGGGCAGAGCCCGGTGGCAGGCACCGGCGTCCGACAGTCGTTCCCGCACGGTGACTTCTACGCCTCGTCCGAGCGTGCTGGCACGCAGGACGACGTGTGACGTTCGGCCGACTCCGGCTACGTCGGCCAGGAAGCCGTCGACGGCTGCGGCCAGGCCTCGGGCCACGGGTTCGGGGGTGTCACAGGACAGCTCGGCATCGACGAGTTCGACGCGCAGGCCCTGGCTTCGGGCGGCGTCTGCGCAGCGGGCGAGTGCCGAGGCCAGATGGTGCTGGAGGGAGGGCTGTGCGGGGTTCATGGCGGCGCGCAATCGGGCTGATTCGGTGAGCGCTGTACCGCGGATCTGCCGAGCCCGGTGTTCGGGCGACAGTTCTGGTGCGTCGCAGTGGGCGATGATCTGCCGGAGGGCTTCCTCGACGCCCGCGTACATGTCGCGCAGTGTCCAGGCGTGTTCGATGGCGCGACCGGCATGGATGCCTTGAGCGACGGCTTTTCGGGCGCTGTTTCGGGCGATGGTGGTCGCGAGCCAGGCGAGCAGCAGGGCGGAGAGCAGCCACCCTTGCCGGGAGGCCAGTTGTGCCCAGCCGCTGCTGGTGAGTGCGGCGTGGTTGAGTGCGGCCATCGCGATCTGCAGGACGACGCCCCCCAGGACGAGTGCGATGCCGGCGGGGATCCCCCGCAGGACGGTCCAGAAGGCAACGACGCCGACGGCATAGGTCCACAGGATGTCACGGCCGGGCAGGAGTTCGGAGCCGGTGGGCAGAACGTGAGCCGCCCACAGGTTCATGGCAACGGTGACCGTGAGGTCAAAGCCGAGGAGAAGACGGGAGCGCAGTGCCTGGGCGAATCGGCCGGCCAGGACGACGCTCAGCAAAGTGAGGTCGACCACCAGGACGGCCGCAACGATCACGCTGTACAAGATCGGGACGGCGAGGTTGAGGTTGGCCAGCGCGTTCATGGCCTGCAGGGGGCTGAGTGCGATGCGGTAGGCCAGGGCTGCCAGGGCGAACCACGCGATGGCCTGCCGGGTGAGGCTGTCGGTGGCGTCGTGCTCGCCCAGGGCGCGGTCAGGGTCGGTGCCGCCGGGGTGGTGCGGGTGCTTGGCGAGGGTGGGTGCCAGCGGTGCGACGATGTCGATCGTGGTTCCGGCGCCGGGGCTGGTGCGGATGCGGACGGCTCCTCCGATCTCGTCGAGTCGCCTGGCGATGGAATGATGCAGGCCGAAGCCGCGGGGGGCTGTCGCCGGGTCGAAACCGCGGCCCTGGTCGGCGATGAGGATTCGCAGGCTGGTTCCTTCGTCGTGGGCGGTGACGGAAGCAGTGCGCACGCCGGAATGCTTGGCGGTATTGCGGAGTGATTCCCGCACGGCACCGCTCAGGGCCTCGGCCACGGGCTGAGCGGGCTCGGCGGTCAGGCGGGACAGGTCCAGGTGGACGTCCAGTTGGCCGCGGAAACTGTGGGACAGGGCGTACAGGGCGTCGCGCAGGCCCTCGTGTTCCTCATCGTCCTTCTGCATGGCTCTGCGCAGTTGGTCGTGTTGATCGACGGCGATCTGGCGGACTTCCTCACGCCAGCTCGTGGCGTCGGTGTCGGTGATGGCGGTGCTCCGGCCGATCT
>NZ_JBEYFC010000807.1:0-2803 GCF_040634175.1 Streptomyces sp. NPDC007162 | reverse complement strand
GTCCGCCAGTTGCCGCATCGACTCGAAGAACAGCGGTCTGCCGCTGGTCAGGGTCTCGACCCCGGGGATCCGGGCGTCCAGGCCGACCCCGTCGAAGGGGGTGAGGAAGCCGGGCGGGAAGCCGTTCTCCCACGCCAGGTAGAGATGCCGGTCCTGGAGCAGGTAGATGGCGAGCCGACGGCCGCCGAACGCGGGCAGCAGCTCCTGCGTCACCACCGCCGACACCTGACGGGCGGTCACCGCGTCGGTCAGCGCGATGGCCAGGGCGATCGGCCGGTACAGCGGGGCCATCGAGGGTCCGCCGGGCCGGCCGGGCCCGCTCACGGTGCCCGGTTCGGGCGGTCGGGGCAGGTGCACCGTCGGATCGAACCGGTTGGCGGGGACGACCGTACAGGTGACCAGGTCCGGGCCCGGATGCAGGGACATGGCGAGCCAGTCGCCCTCGCCGGCGCCCTCGTGGCGGACCTGGAAGTGCACCGGGTCGGGGGCGAGCAGCGCACCGCGCCAGTGGTCGTCGTACGGCGGTCCGCTCAGCCACGGCATGGCCTCCCACACCGGCCGCCCCAGCAGCTCGGCGACCGTACGGCCCGCGAGCCGGGCGGCGGCCCGGTTGGCGTACCGGACGAGTCCCGTGCGGTCCATGCAGAACACGCCCTGCGGCAGCAGATCGGCCGCTCCGTCGGCGGACGCGTCCGGCCCCGGGTCGACGACGGTCCCGGAGACCAGGGGCGGGGCCCCCGCGCCGGCCGGCGGCCACAGCTCCACCAGGCGCGGGGCACCGTCCCCGGCCCGCAGCCGCAGCGGCGATTCCGGCGGCCTCCCGGCCGCGGTCTCGCGCAGCGCGGCCAGCACCTGCGGGGCGTCGGCCGGCGCCACCGCCTCGGCCAGCGCGGCTCCGGTGCCCGCGAAGTCCTCCGGTGCCACACCGAGCAGGGCGTGCAGCCGGTCGTCCGCGTGCACCGCCGAGGTGGCCGGATCCCACGTGAAACGGCCCGTCCGGACCGCTCCCGGGCGCCGGGCGGGCGGCCGTACGCACACCGGCTCGCCGTCCCAGGCGACCGCCGCCGCGCCCGCCTCCGCCACCAGCTCGCGCAGCCCCGCCCCCAGCTTCCGGGCGATCCGGCACAGCAGGTCCGGGTCCGGCGGTTCGTCCACCGTGTCCGGGGTGGCGGGCCGCAGCACCGTGAGCACCCCGAAGGCCGGCGACCCACCGGGCACCGGCGTGTACACCGAGCCGAACTGGAACGGCAGCCCGGCCGCGAACTGCGGGTAGCGGCGGACCATCTCGGTGGCGTTGGGCAGCACCACCCGCACCCCGAGCCGGTAGGCGTCCGCCACCGGGAACGGCCGGTCCACATGCAGCCGCCACCAGGGCCGGAACAGCGGGCCGGGGAGGCCCACCAGGGTGGCCAGGCGCAACAGCCCCGGGGTCCCCGAGCGCAGGTACACACCGGCGACGTGGCCGCCTGCCGCGCCCAGAGCGCTGGTCGAGGCCTCGACCAGCAACGCGGTCAGCCGCTCACGCGCCCGGCCCACGTGCTCGCCGGTCCCAGTCATCCGGTCCTACCTCGTCCGTGCACCGCCGGGTGGGTGACACAGCAAGAATGCGCCACCCCGGCCTTCGGACGCACCTCCGTGAGCGGGAACCGGCGAGCGGTTCCCGCTGTGCTCACACCGATGCCCCACCCGGGTGGCGGGAGCCCGGACGAGCCCCTGGTAATGGTCTGCATGACGCGCCGTGCCGTACGTGGGGTGCCAGGTACGGCCACACCCCCCTGGAGCCGAGCATGATCACCCGCTCTTCGCCCTGCAGCCCGCCCGACCCGGCGATACCCCGGATACTCGCCCCCGGCGTCGACACCCCACCCGCCGACCCGGCGATCCCGCCCGCGCCGCCCCCGGCGAAGGTCCGCACCGACCCGCCCGAGGCCGCGGTCCCTCATGACGACCCGCTCGACGGCCTGCTCCGTACGGTCGTCACCGACCGTCCGCTGGAGGACGTCGTCCAGCTGGTCACCCTCCTGGAGGGCGACCCCGCCCACGCCGAGCTCACCGGGGACGTGCTGCGCGCGGTCGGCCGCAACCGCTCGGTCGACGAGGTCACCCGGCTCGTCACCCTGCTCACCGGTGAGCCCGGGCTGGCCGACCGCGCCGAGGTGGCGATCCGGGCCGCCGCTGAGTGCCGTCCCCTCGACGAGGTGTCCCGGCTGGTGGAACTGCTGCACCGCGGGCCGCTGGAGCCCCACTGCGGCCGCGCCGCCGTCCGGGCGGCCGGAGTCGGCCGCCCGGTGGAGGACGTGGCCCGGCTCATCGGCCGGCTGGCGACCGCGCGCGCCGCACGGACCCCGGCCCCGCTCGCGCCGGCCGCGGGGCCGGGCACCGCGCACACGACGTCCTCGCTGACCTCACTGACCTCGTGGTGCGCGTCGACCGAGCCGCCCGTGCCCGAGCGGGGTGGGCCGGCGGGGGTGCCGGGGCCGGCCGGGGTGCCGGAGTGCTGCGCGGCGTCCGGGGCGGCTGCGGCGTCCGGGACGTCCGAGCGCGGCGCGGTGTCCGAGGCCGGTGCGGCGACCGGGGCTTGCCAACGGGCGGGGTCCTCGGCGCCGGGCGCGTCCGCCGGGTCGGCTGAGGGTGCCGGGCCGACCGAGCGTGCCGCGTCGTCGGCGTCGTCCGAGGGGGCCGGGCGGCCGGGGGCCGCAGCCTCGTCCGCAGACGCCGGCCTCGACGCGGTGGGTGACGGCGGCCTTGCCGCTGGGTGAGAAGACCACGGCCTTGTCGCGGCGGGTGGCGAAGTAGCCGAGGG
>NZ_JBEYFC010000806.1:0-2816 GCF_040634175.1 Streptomyces sp. NPDC007162 | reverse complement strand
GTGCGAAAACCACCCTTCCGGCCGCCGCCTTCAACCCGGTGACATCGCCATCGGCACCGCCCACCGCGAACAGGCCCGCGGGGGTCGACGTGTCGCTCGGATCTCCCGACGACCGACCGGATGTCCGTCCCTGCTGGCGGACCCGCAGCTCGCTCAGTGCCCGAAGCGGAAACACCGGACGGTGACGTGGCGGCAGCCCGGGCGCCGAAGTCAGCTCCGGCATCCTGCGGGCGACGGCCTGGATCGCGACCTCCAGTTCCATGCGCGCGAATCCGGCTCCGAGGCAGAAGTGGATGCCGTGCCCGAAGGCGAGATGCGTGGCGGACCCACTGCCCGGACTGAACCCGGCCGGACATGCGTGGGCGCGACTGTCCCGGCCGGCCGCTCCGTACAGCAGCAGGAGCCGGCTCCCCGCGGCCAGGTGGACGCCGCCGACCACCACGTCATGGAGCGCGGTCCGGTACATGCCCGCCAGCGGGCTGTCGAACCGCAGTCCCTCCTCGACGAGGTCCCGGGTGGCGATCTTCCCGTCGGCCACCGCCGCCCAGCCGCCGGGTGACCGGAGCTGCTGGAAGACGATGGTGCCGAGCGCCTCCGCACAGGTCATGTGTCCCGCGAAGATCAGAGTGGGGACCTGGACGGCGACCTCGTCGGCGGTGAGCGTGTTACCCGCCCTGCCGTCGTGGAGCAGTTCACTGATCAGGTCGTCCTGCGGTGCGGCGAGCCGCTCCTGCACGAGCGACCGGGCGAACGCCCCGAACTCCATCAGCCCACGGGCGTATTCACGCAGCCAGTCAGGATCGGTGTAGCTCTGCAGCATCATGAGTTCGATGCGTTGCTCGGACCACGTGCGGCAGCGGTCGACGTACTCGTCCGGGATACCGAGGCGCCGGCAGATCACCTCCAGGGAGTACGGAACGGCGAACTCCGCGATGAAGTCGAACTCCGCCGAGACCGCGGTCCGCTCGGCGAGGTCGGCGGCGATCGCCCGGACCGTCGGTTCGAACGCCCTGACCCTGGCGGGCGTGAACCCGATGTTGAGGACGTCCCTGATCCTGGCGTGCTCGGGCGGGTCGAGTGAACCGACGGCCAGGGCACCGGCACCGCGCCACGTCCGGAGCATCCGGCTCACATCGTCGGGCAGCTCGACCGAGGAGCGGGGGTTGTGGTCACGAGCCGAGAAGTTCCGGTCGTCGCGCAGCACGGCGACCATGTCCTCGCGCCGGGTGACGCACCACGCGTCGAGCAGGGGCGCGTAGAACACCGGCTCCGTCTCGACGATGTCGGCCAGAAATGAATACGGGTCGTCGCGGTGTGCGCCGTACGGGTCGAACGGCCTGCCTTCATGTAATTGCCCAGAATCGACTGACACAGGCATTCCGCCTCTCAACCTTTCGGTGAACAACGGTGGACTCGAATTCGGCCTTGGCGCCGCCCGGCGGTCACCGCTCCGCAGGCCAGTCTAATCCAGACCTGGCGCCGTGTTCTTTGGGGTTTTTCCTAAAGTGGAAGACGCTCACCCTGCGTCGTTGACACGGGAGGAGCGGGCGGTTCAGGATGGCGGTCGGAACGCTCAGGGAAATTCCCGTCGAGCGACATATCCAGGACCGTGATTTTCAGTGGTGCAATTCGCGAATCCCATGCGCGCCGGTTCTGACCAGTAATCGGGTAGGCGTGCGACCGGAGGAACATCTCGATGAGCGCACTCGACACCTCGTCGACCGGGGTTCATACCTCCCTGTCACCGAAGGCGGTGCGGGACGCGGTATGGCCCGTCATGCGGGAGCAGGCCTCCGCACTGGAGCCGACCCTGGCCCGGATCTGCTCCTACCACCTCGGCTTCGCCGACGAACACGGTGACCCCAGCAGTGCCCCGAGCGGCAAGCTGACCCGCTCCGCCCTCATGACGGCGGCGGCTGCCGGAGTCGGCCTGCGGCCGCAGGACGTGCGGTGCCAGGCGGCGGCACTGGAGCTGCTGCACAACTCGACCCTGATCCACGACGACATCATCGACGGGGACGAGTTGCGCCGCGGCCGTCCGGCCGCGTGGAAGGTGTTCGGCATCGGTCCGGCCATCCTGGCCGGCGACGCGTTGCAGGCCCTCGGCCTGCGGATGGTCGTCGACGACCCGGGCCCCGGCCGTGCGGAGGTCTTGAGCGTGTTCGCCGAAGCTCTCGCTCTGGTACTCGCGGGCCAGGCGCGCGAGCTCACCGTGCGGCTGGGTCCGGGCACCGGCGTCGCGGAGTACGACCGGATCGTGACGGAGAAGACGTCCGCGCTGCTGCAGTGCGCACTGGTGACGCCCGCACTGCGGGCGGGCAGCCCGCAACGCGTCCTGGACGCTCTGCGCGGCGCGGGCAGGCATCTGGGCCTCGCTTTCCAGATCCTCAACGACGTCGAGGACATCTGGGGCGACCCCTCGGTGACCGGCAAGCCCGTCCGGAGCGACCTCCTGCGGCGCAACCCCAGTCTTCCGGTGCTGGCGGCCTTGTCCGCCGACCAACCGGCAGCCGAACGACTGCGCCGGCTGTGGCACGCCGACGGCACCACGGCAGCGCACCTGCAGGAGATGGCCGACCTCGTCACGGAATCCGGCGGCCGGCACACGGCCGAGCAACTGTCCCGCGGCCATCTGGACTCGGCTCTCGACTACCTCGGACGAGCCGAGCTGTCCCCGGCCGCGTCCGCCGAACTGACCGCGCTGTTCGACCGCATCGTCCATCGCACACCATGACCCGATCAACCTGCCGCCGGCCGGCAGGTCTTCAGGTCGGCGTTCTTGAACCCGCCGGGCGTGCCGTCCCAGTTGTTGATCC
>NZ_JBEYFC010000805.1:0-2823 GCF_040634175.1 Streptomyces sp. NPDC007162 | reverse complement strand
GCTGGTCGCGCAGTTCCTCCCCCAGCCTTCGGCCGGGGGTACCCCCAGCGCCCCTAAAGGGGCGATTCGGTGCCGTAGTCGTAGACCGTGACCTGGATTCCCCGGGTCAGCAGGCGTTCGTTTATCAGGGGCTCGATTCTGGACCATGTGCCGCCTGCCAGGCCGCAGCCTATGCGGGGCATGTGGACCGACGCGCCGAGTTCGAGGGTTCGGTCGGCCAGGGTGGCCAGCGCCGTGTCGATCGCCTCGTAGCGGACCGGGACGCCCTTGCTGCCCGTTCTGGTGCCACGCTGGCCGATCATGTTGGCCACCCATGTGAAGCGGTCGGCGCGCACCAACTGGACCGCGCCCAGGGCGAAGTCGTTGTGCGCGCGGTCGCGGTGCCAGGCCCGGTACGCCTTCTCCGGCTCCGGCCAGCGGCGCGAGACCGCCAGGACGAAACCCTTCCCCCAGCCCCCCAGGTCGTTGCAGACGTGGGCGATCACCTTGACGCCCTTGCCCGACGGCGTGGTGGCGTCACCCCGGACGTATGTGATCTCCGACATGACGTCACCCTAGGCGATGCCACTGACAGCGGCGCTGACCTGCTATTTCTGCTCGGTCGTCGCGGTGACCCGGCGGCGGACGCCGAACCAGCCCGCCACCAGGAGGGCCGCGATCACCGGGATGAGCAGGAGGGTCTTGCGGCCGACCGCCGGGTCGTTCCACATCATGCCGAGGCAGAGCAGCAGGAAGGCGACCGTGGCCAGCTCGGTGCCCGGGCTGAAGCGGAGGCGGAACGACGGGCGCTCGACCAGGCCCGCCTTCGCCCGGCGGACGAAGACCAGGTGGCAGAGCATGATGATCACCCAGGTGCTGATGATCCCGAGGGAGGCGATGTTCAGCACGATCTCGAAGGCCTGGCTGGGCACCAGGTAGTTCAGGCCGACGCCGAGCACGCAGACCGCGCAGGTCAGCAGGATGCCGCCGTAGGGGACCTGGCTGCGGTTCATACGGGCGGTGAACTTCGGGGCGGAGCCCGCGACCGCCATGGAGCGCAGGATGCGGCCCGTGGAGTACAGGCCGGAGTTGAGGGAGGACATGGCGGCGGTCAGGACCACCAGGTTCATCACATCGCCCGCGCCGGAGACGCCGATCTTGGAGAGGACCGTGACGAAGGGGCTCTCGTCGGCCGAGTAGACCGAACCGGGGAGCAGCAGGGCGAGGAGAACGACCGAACCGACGTAGAAGAGACCGACCCGCCACATGATGGAGTTCACCGCGCGCGGGACGACCTTCTCCGGTTCGGCGGTCTCGCCGGCCGCGACGCCGACGAGTTCCAGGGCCGCGTACGCGAAGATCACGCCCTGCATGACCAGGACGACCGGCATCAGGCCGTGCGGGAAGATCCCGCCGTGGTCGGTGATGACACTCAGGCCCGGCGACGTGCCGTCGACCTTGTGCCGGGTGGCGAGCAGGAAGATGCCGATCAGCATGAAGCCGACCAGGGTGGCGACCTTGATGATCGCGAACCAGAACTCCATCTCGCCGAAGATCTTCACGGAGATCAGGTTCACCGCGAGCACCACGGCCAGGGCGATCAGCGCGAGCGTCCACTGCGGGATGCTCGTGAACATGCTCCAGTAGTGCGTGTAGAGCGCGATCGCGGTGATGTCGGCGATGCCGGTCGTCGACCAGTTGAGGAAGTACATCCAGCCGGCGACGTAGGCGCCCTTCTCACCGAGGAACTCGCGCGCGTACGACACGAAGGATCCGGAGGAGGGGCGGTACAGGACCAGCTCGCCGAGGGCCCGGACCACGAAGAAGGCGAAGATGCCGCAGACCAGGTAGGCGAGGGCGAGTGCCGGGCCGGCGCTGTGCAGGCGTCCGCCGGCGCCCAGGAAGAGGCCGGTGCCGATCGCACCGCCGATGGCGATCATGTTGACGTGGCGGTGCTTGAGGTCCTTGCTGTAGCCGGCGTCGCCCGCGTCCGCGGGCGTCCGTGCCCCGTCGGTCCGGGTGGCGACGGCCTGTGCCGTGTCGACGGCGTCCTTGCTCACAGGTGGATCCACTCTCTGGTGCGCCCGAGCGGATCGCGCTCAGGTGTCCGGACGTACTCGGTCGGCGCGCTCGGTGGGGGCACAGACCAAGGCGCAACCTTCCCCCGGACACCGGGGCACATGCGATGACGCGGATCACAGAGCGGGACTTCTCACGGTGTCGCAGTGCCGGTGTGACAGCGATACTGCTGCACATGACGACCGACACCGGCAGCGCGTCCGGGGAGCCTGCGCTCACGATCGACGAGCTGGCCGCGCGGGCCGGCACCACGGTCCGCACGGTCCGGTTCTACGGCACCAGGGGTCTGCTCCCGCCGCCGGTGATCGGTGCGCGACGGGTGGGGCACTACGGGCGGGAGCACCTGGCCAGGCTGGCGCTGATCGAGGAGTTGCAGCACCAGGGCATGACGCTGGCGGCGATCGAGCGCTATCTGCGGCAGCTGCCGCCGGGCCTGAGCGATCACGACCTTGCCATCCACCGGGCCGCGGTCGCCTCCTGGGCCCCGGACGCCGAGGAGACGGTGACCGCCGAGGAACTGCGGCGCCGGGCCGGCCGCCCGCTGGACGGGCCGGACGTCGAGCGGCTCGTCGCCATGGACGTCGTACGGCCCGACGGCGACGCCTACCGCGTCGACCCCGGTCTGTTCCGGCTGGCCGTGCGGCTTCTCGACGTGCCGCTGTCCGAGAAGGCGATCCTGGCCGCGCGCACGGTCCTGATCGAGCACTCGCGGGCCGCGGCCCACGAGCTGTCCCAGCTGTTGC
The DNA here is from genome assembly GCF_040634175.1 of Streptomyces sp. NPDC007162. NCBI lineage: Bacteria > Bacillati > Actinomycetota > Actinomycetes > Kitasatosporales > Streptomycetaceae > Streptomyces > Streptomyces sp. NPDC007162. The sequence continues at coordinate 22 of NZ_JBEYFC010000805.1, read as the reverse complement.
GGGCGGAGGTCGCGGAGCGGGC
>NZ_JBEYFC010000804.1:0-2823 GCF_040634175.1 Streptomyces sp. NPDC007162 | reverse complement strand
GTCATCCACCAGGAGCCCTCCGGCTGGTCCGGCAAGCCGCGCAACAACTCCATCCCTGAAGTTTCTCCGGCTCTCGAACAACGGCCGCTACATCACAGGGGTTCCGCGTCAGTCAGCGGTCCGCAGGACACAGGCTCCCCCTGGCGGATGCTGCCCAACCCTGACGGTGCGCACGACTCCACCACCGCCACTCAGCCGGAGCCCGGCGCTCCTCTGTCGACCGCGACCTGACCGTCGTCCGACAGCAGCGACAAGGTCCTGGACCACTCGCTCCAAGGCGGTCGAGGGACGGTTGGTGTGCCGGAGCCGGCGCGGAACTGTCACGGTCACCGTCGAGGCCTGCAGGCACTGGGCAATCTGGCATCGGACCAAGAACAGCCCGGAATCCACGACGAGGCTCTTTGCAGCAGATCCAAGCCCACGCCGACGCGGCCGGTGACATCGACTGGCTGGTCCAGACTGACTCCACCATCGTCCGCGCCCACCAGCACGCGGCTGACACGGGCCGAAAAGGGGGCAGCAGCGACAGGATGGACCGGACGATCACGCCCTCGGCCGATGCCGCGGAGGACGGACCACCAAAGTCCACCTCGCCTGCGACGGCAGAGGCCGCCGTTTCGCCTTCGCCGCCGACAAGGCCGTCGGGAAGAGCCCCGCGACCGAACTCGACACCGCCGAGCGTTCGCGTTGGCGTTCCGGCCATGAGCCCTGACCGTATCGCCGTGACGCCACGACAGTGAACTACCGACGTCCGGCGAAGACTTCGTTGCGCTCGACGCTCAGCCCGAACCCTGACTGGTCAACACCCAATGTGCCCAACAACAGGTCTTCGACGAGCTCAAGCGGCGCGACGCACGGCATCGTGCCGCCCATTCGCTCGATCCAGCGATAGCACCACACCTGTTGCGCACGCTATCGTCTCCAGCATTGCTGCTGAGCTGCAGCTATCCCTGCTGGGATTCGTTGTGCCACAGTTCTCCCCCAGAGAAGCGACGATGTCGCCGTGGTCGGCGCTGTCCTGCCGCTTGCCGGTGACAATGTCGCCGTCGCAGATCGCAGCGTCGATCATGGAATCTCCGGAGACGGTCAGGGCGAAGACGTCGCCGTCGCCGACAAGCTGCCGAGGCAGGACGAACACGTCCTCGAACGTCTCCTCGGCGAGCAGCGGGGCGCCGGCGGCGATCGTCCCGACGAGCGGGACCTCGACGCCCGTGTCGCTTCTACTGCTCAGCTCGGGCGCCCACGAGGTCCGGACCCGGTAGGCGCGGGGTGCGCGGGTCGCGGTAGAGCACGCCCTTATGCTCCAGCGCCGCCAGCTGGTGGGCGACCGAGGACGTGCTGGCGAGGCGGACGGCCTGGCCGATCTCCCGCATCGACGGCGGGTAGCCCTGCCGTGCGACCGTCTCCGTGATGTAGCGGACGATCGCCGCCTGGCGGACCGTCAGCTCTCCCTCACCGGTCCGCTGGCCCGGAGGCCGGCCCCGACGAGGGGTGGTGCTGTCATCCATGCCGGCACCTCCACATCCATGCAAGATCCGCTGGCGCGACCTTTCCCCGCCACCCGCGACAAATGGAACACTCTTTCGGGTTTCGGGTGAGGTGGGGTGAGGTGGGTGACAACCCGGAGACGTCCTGGTGGGTGCGTCAAGACCTTGTCTCCCGTGCCAGCGGTCCAGAGGATCAGGCCGGGGTGAACCAGCAAGACAGCGAGTCGAGGTCGCCGCGCTGCGGCCATCTGGGTGTGAGTACGCCGAACAGAGTTTGGTTAGAGAAGTCGAACTCTGCGTGGTACTTGCTGACCGGGTGGTGGTTCAGAATTGCTCGGCACACCAGAGTTCGTGTTCGGTGGTGATGCGGATGAGGGTGGTCAGGCTCTGTTCGTCGGTGGCGTGGATTCCCGCCATGCGGGCGGCGGCGGTGCTGCGATAGCCGCCGGCGTACCAGAGGGTGGCCTGGCGGCGGTTGACGGTGACCCGGGGCTCGGTACGGGTGGGCTGGAGCTCGGCGGCGCCGTGCGCGATCTGCAGGAGGTAGCGGTCGGTGGTGCCGTCGCCCTGGTCGACGCCGATGGGGAGGGTGGTGTCCAGGTCGGCGGGCCAGCCGCGGAGCCGTACGGCTTCGGGCAGGTCGAGGATGCGCAGCATCCAGGGGTGCCAGGACTCGGCGATGGCGTTGCCGTAGCGGTGGAGGCCGTGGAGGAGCAGCGGGTGGGGCGGGAGGCTGGTGCGGTGGAAGGTGATGGTGGGGATCCGGCTGTTGTGGCGGCCGAGGAAGGCGAGCATCGCGGAGGCCACGGTGTCGTCGGCGGCCCAGAAGTCGTGGACGTCCGACGGCCTGCTCGGCCAGCTGGCGGACGTCGTCGACGGGGCGCCCGAAGGCCCGGGTGGCGAGGGCGTCGTACTCGGTCAGGAGGTTCTCGTCGGCGGGGACGACGGTGATGGCCTCATCCATGAGCTGCTCCTAGTAGTGGGTGGTGTCGCGGACGGCGGAGGCGTTGGCGGGGACGAAGAAGGTCCGCTGGAAGACGATGACGCGGCGGCGGTCCTGGTTGAAGCCGCTGATCTTGCAGGTGACGACGCCGTACTCGGGACGGCTCTGGGACTGCCGGGCTTCGGTGATCTCCGTCTCGGCGTAGAGGGTGTCACCGACGAACACCGGGCGCTCCAGGCGTAGTTCGTCCAGCGCGAGGTTGGCGGTGGTCAGGCCGCTGGTGCTGCGGACACTGGCGCCCATGACGATCCCGAGGGTGACCATGCCGCAGACCAGCACCCGGTCCCTGCCGAGGTGCTTGCAGAACTCGACGTCGGAGTGGATCGGTGCCAC
>NZ_JBEYFC010000803.1:0-2835 GCF_040634175.1 Streptomyces sp. NPDC007162 | reverse complement strand
GTCGGCACCGGAGGTGTCCCGGCATCTGGGCGTGCTCAAGAAGGTGGGCGAAGTCCTCAGCGTCATGCGGGACTTGGCGGAGACAGACATGACAATGATCGTGGTCACGCATGAGATGGGCTTCGCGCGCGAGGTCGCCGACCAGGTCGCCTTTCTGGACGAAGGCCGGGTCGTCGAGCACGGCACCCCGGATGCCGTCCTCGGCGATCCCTCCCACGAACGCACCCGCGCCTTCCTCTCGAAGGTGCTGTGACCGTGACCGACAGCCGGCACGATCAGGCCGTCAGCGAGGTCGGAGGCTTCTCCGTCTCCCTCGACCCGACGAGGCGCGTCTACCTCGTGGAGTCGGGCCGCAAGGGCGTCGCCTGGCTCCGGCTCATGGCCCGCGGAGTCTCGGGCCACGGCTCGCTGACATACGGCCGCACCGCCGTCGGCGAACTGGCCGCCGCCGTCGCCCGCATCACCGAGCACGACTGGCCGCTGACGCTCACTCCCACGTCGGCCGGCACGATCACCGACCTGTCGGCACTGTCGGGCCTTGACCTTGCCGCTGACGGCTCCGAGCTGGCGGGCACCGTGTTGGCGCCCGTCGCCGGACTGCTCACCTCCTCCCTGCGGCACGTCGCCAATCCGACGGTCCTGCGCGCGGGCGGTCCCCTCAACGTCGTCCCCGGCGAGGCCGAGGCGCTGCTCGACGGCCGCTTCGTCCCCGGCTTCGGGGAGGACTTCCTGTCCGAGATCGCGCGACTTGCGGGTCCGGCCGTCGACATCGAGGTCATCGACCTCACCGCGGCCGACGAGTCCGATCCGCGGCACCTCATCGTCGACGCCATGCACCGCTCACTGCGCGAGGAGGACCCGGGGCACAGCTCGTGCCCTACTGCTCCTCGGCCTCCACCGACAACGCCTCCTTCGCACCCCTCGGCATCGCCGGTTACGGGTTCGCCCCACTCAAGCTGCCGCCCGGCTTCGACTTCGCCGCCATGTTCCACGGTGTCGACGAACGCGTTCCGCTGGAGTCCCTGAGGTTCGGTGCGCGAGTCCTGCATCGGTTCCTCGCCCGCTGCTGACCGCACACGCACAGGTCCTCTCAGCCCTCGATCAGCAGCCGTGCGACGGCGATGTCCTCGATGCCCAGACCGATGGAACGGAAGAACACCGGGCGCTCGCCGCTGGGCGGCGGACAGGCGTCGGTCAGCAGCTCGGGGAGGTCGCCTCGCAGATCCTTGCCGCTCCACAGGCCTTGTTCGGCGGCCAGCACCATCTCGCCGGCCGACGCCGTGACCGTCGGCCGGTGATCGCCGTACACGTCCAGGCCGGGCAGGCCGACGGGCGCGATCTCATGAGCGCGTGGCGCGTTGGTGCTGATGGAGGTGATCAACGTGCCCGCCGGCAGCGCGGCCGCGTCGAGCAGAGGCTCGGCCGCGCTCGTGCACAGCAGCACGACGTCCGCGCCCTCGACAGCTTCGTCAACGCCCGACGCGACCCGCACCTCACTGTCGAAGCCGGTGTCCTGACGCCCCGCCGCGACGGCCGGTGAGTACACGCGTACGTCCGTGAAGGGTCGCACCTCCCGGGCGTATCGCAGGTGTGCCTGGGCCAGGGGACCGGTGCCGATGATCGCCAACACAGCGGATTCCTCGCGGGCCAGCAAGTCCACGGCGAGCGCCGTCGTCGCCCCGGTCCGCAGTGCCGTCAGCTCCTTCGAGTCGACCAGGAGCACCGGCTGCCCGGTTTTAGTGCTCATCAGCAGCGTCCACGCCGTGACGAGCGGACCGTCGGTTGCGTGAGGCAGATAGGGGGAGACTTTCACCCCATACATCCCATCGAGTACACCCTGGTACGCGATGACGTCGCCGCCGTCGGACAGCGGAGTGAGGACCTGGACGGGCTGGGCTGCCTTGCCTCGGGCAAGATCGGTGAACGCGGTGCGCAGGGCTGCCAGCAGGCGCTCGGCCGGAATGTCGGGCGTGCTTCGCAGCACTGGGATACCGTTAGCCATGGTGAGCAATATAGTGCACGCAGGGGTGAGAGATGAGCGCTGAGGGCAGTGGCGAAGACCACGGGCCGAGCGGAGACTTCCTGGCCGAGGTCGGCAAACAGGTTCGTGCGCGCCGACGGGCCGCGGGACTGACAGTTCAGGGACTGGCAGACAAGGCCGGACTGAGCCGTCGCATGCTGACGATGATCGAGCAGGGCAGCGCCAACCCGAGCCTGGTCTCGGTCGACAAGATCGCCCGAGGCCTCGGTACCGACTTCACCAGCCTCCTGGCCAGCGCGAACGATGACCCGGTCCATGTGCCGGAGCGGCCAGTGCAGGTATGGGAGAGTAGCACCGGCAGCCGTGGTCTTCTGCATGTCGGCAGTGCCCGCGTGGACGGCCCCGAACTCTGGGAGTGGACCCTCCAGCCCGGCGACCACTACGACGCCCAGCCCGACCCTGTCGGCTCGGAGGAACTCTTCCTGGTCAGGTCCGGCACCTTGGTCCTGAAGGTGGGTGACCGCACCGTGCGACTGGGACCAGGCGCGAGTGCCCGGCTCGCCAGTGACAGGGAGTATCGCTACTACACGGAGGGCGCGGAGCCCACCGTCTTCATCCGGGTGGTCGAGCTGGGACCGCAGGGCCGTTCCCTGGGCCAGACTTCTGGGGTGCATTGATCACGGTTGACCGCGCCTAATGAGCCCGACACAGACATCGCGAGGCCCTGCCCCCGTCATGTGAGAGTGCGGACGTGACCTGGTGTCCGTTTCGTGGTTGAGGTTGGGGAAGGACCGCTGGTCGCGGGTGGGGAGTGGTCCTCAGGCGTCGGGGCGGGCGAACAAGCCGGGTTCGGG
>NZ_JBEYFC010000802.1:0-2845 GCF_040634175.1 Streptomyces sp. NPDC007162 | reverse complement strand
CGGGCCGGCAGCCGAAGGCGAGGGTTGATAAGCCACCCCGAAAGCCTCCCACTCACAAGGCCACCCCACCCACCGAACTTACGAAAAGATCAGTAAGACGCAACTGCCGTTCTTCTTCTTTGGTGATGTGGAAGGGATACTTCGCATCGCCGTACTCCGGTTGCCCGGCGGGCATCTGGGCGGCGGTCATGCTCATGCAGGGACTCCTTCGTGTTCGTGTGTGCCGGGGACTGGCGTGCACGGGCGCGCCGCCGAAGTTGGGTTGGACTGGACGGGCGACTGCTCGGGGCCGCGTACCGGCGTGAGCGCACGTTGCGGCGCACTCCGTCGGGCGGATTGACGCGTGCGCGGGGTTGGGCTCGCCTGCGCAAGAAGCAGGTCAGCTCGTGTCCTCTTTGAGTCGGTGCGCTCCACCGGGGCGGCCGATGCGATCGCCTTCCTGGCTCGGGCGGTATCGGAGTCGGCTGAGCCTTCAGCGGTTGTCGTGGAGCTCCTGGTGCATCTGGGGCTGGTCGTCCTGGTCGTGTGTGAGGGCATAGAGCTCGACCTGATTGAACGCCTTCGACGCCACCCCGAGGATCTCGTCGTAGGGGTTGACGCCGACGGCCTTTTTCGCGCTGCCGCCGCCCACGCCGCCGACGGTACTGCTGAAGAGGTTGTGCATGGCCGCGGCGGGCTTGGCCGCCAGGTCGACGGCGCTCTTGGGGATGCCGGCCATGTCGGCGTACCTGTCCGTGAACGCGGCGCGGACCATGGCGATGAAGGGCTCGTAGAAGCCCGGCGGGAGCATCTTCTCCTTGTGGAACTTCAGGGCCTGCGCGGTCATGACATTGCAGTCCTCGCCCGGCTGCCACTCCCTTTCCCGCATGATGCTCCAGATCCGGTCGACCAGGTCGACGTCCTTGGGGATCAGCCACTTCTCGGGGGTGCCGAGGTAGTGGTTGATGTAGTGCCAGGCGTTCACGAAGCCCTGTGCGTCGTCGTGGGCCACATGGACGCCGAGGTTCTTCATGGCCTGGAGGATCTGAACGCTGAAGACGCCGATGGCGCCGGTGGTGTACTTCTGCGAGACCGGCTCGCCCCATTTGGCGTAGTCCCACTGGCCGCTCTTCTTGTGCAGCTGGCGGACGGAGGCGTGGACCAGGCGCACCTTGGTCACGGTCGCCGCAAGGGTGCCGTTGCGCAGGGCGTCCTTGTCACCCATGCCGATGAACAGGCGCGAGGACTGCGACAGCCGCCGGCCCGGACCCTCCACGCCGCCCAGGCGCCCGGTGGTGCGCAGGGTGTAGGCGCCGGTCGGGGAGAGGTAGGTGCCGATCCGGCCGACGGTGCCCTGCAGCATGGAGGCCACGCCGTGGTGGTGAGCGAAGAAGCCCTCCGCCGCCTTGACGTCGGCCTCGCTCCAGCCGGGCGGCTGTTCGGAGGCATCGTGCAGGAACTGCGCGAGCCGTTCGGGAAGGTTGGACAGCTGGTCCATGGGCATGCGGGGCTTGAGTGTCCCAATGGTGCGGAACAGGCCGTTGACGCCGTCGACCTCCCTGTTGTCGATGAGATCGGACACAAGTGCGTCCGCAGCCGGGTCTCCCTCCTGGTTCGCGGCCTCCATTTCGGCTACCACGGTCTCAGCCGTCAAGGTCACAGCTCACTCCTCCCGACGCACACACGAGGATGCGGCGCCGACCGGACCGAACCCCCGGCGCGCCACGCAATTGATCTTCCCCAGTGCAGTCCGTGACCGAAATGCCACGAAGGAGTGACGAAGATGCACACCCGGGGCGTAACCAGGGGCGCACGACCGTGTCGATGACTGCGGCCTGGTGGATGTCGGTGCGGTTCCTCGGCCTCCTGGACGACGGCGACGACCTCACCAGCCACAAACCCCTGCCCGGTCACGTCACCGCCGGGGCGATTCTCGTCGGCCCCGACGGCCGCATCCTGCACAATCTCCACAACGCGATCCAGAAGTGGCCGTCTAGCCGTACGCCAATCCGAACACCCCCCTCATTCGGAGTCATTCCAGGGCGGGCTCTTTCGGCAGTCGACCGTATGGGCAGGGACGTCGACGACAGATACCGCTGGCAGATGCCGCTCGACGAAAGGGACCGCCCATGCGCAAGATCGCTCTCCTGCTCGGTTTGGCACTCTCCGCAAGCGTGGCTGCAGCCGCCCCGGCCGCAGCCAACGGCCCCGGCTACCCCCCGAGCAACCAGGCGGTGGTCATCAGCAACGCCTCGACCGGCTTCTACCTGCAGACCGACACTCAGAATGAGAACCGGCCGCAGTACGTCCAGGTGTGGTACCCCTGGCCGCTGGCCAATGAGGGCTCGGGGTCGGTCTGGCGACTCAAGCAGAAGTACGGCGACCACTACGTCATCGAGACCGAACCGATCAAGAACCCGACCCCGGCCTGTCTGACGGTGCCGGACAACGCGAAGGACAACGGCCCGCTGACCGTGACCAACTGCAACGGCGGTCCGGCACAGGACTGGATCGTCCGCGAGGACGGCACCTCCGAGACCTACACCATCACCCCGGCCGGAGCGAACTTCCGGCAGTGGGCAATCACTTCGCAGTCGCAGAACTACCCCCACCCTGATGTGTACGTGACCCTCAAGCACTTCACCGGAACCAACGCGCCCACCAACATGCGCTGGAAGATCGACCCGAGGTCGGCCGCCTGACCTCCCGGTCAAGGAAGGCCGACAGGCGCGGCGGCCCCGCGCGGCTGCTGCCGACCTGCGCCCCTGGGAGAAGCCGACTGGCCGGCGTTCGGACCAGGCCCGCACCGGGTCTGGAGCAAGGCCTGACACAAGAAGGCGGTCCAGGCGGGCGTGACCGGGCGGAC
>NZ_JBEYFC010000801.1:0-2846 GCF_040634175.1 Streptomyces sp. NPDC007162 | reverse complement strand
GCCGCCGGCGGCATGGCCGCCGGCCAGGAAGAACAGCGGCATGATCTGGAACGCGAGGGTCAGCCTCTGGGTCCAGGGAACGGTCGCCAGCAGCTCGGGGGCGAGGATCCGGCCGCCGGGCTCCCGGACCAGAGCCGTGATCAGCCAGTGGCCGAGGACCACCGAAACGATCGCCCACGCGCGCAGGAAGTCCACATACCGGTCTCTCCTCATGGCCCGTCATGCTGCCGCAGCCCCGTCGCCCCCGCGCCGGGACACCCGTGCCGCAACCAATCCGTGCCCGGTACGACACCGCCCGCGACCAGAAGTTCCCACTTCGGCGGCCACCGGCTGAGGTCTGCTGTCTTCTCCGCGCTCGCTCCCTACGGCTGGGAGGAGACCTGGCGACGGAGTTCGCCCTCGACGCTTCTTCAAGGGCTTCGAGGGCAGAGTCCCGGTCGCCCAGGGCCAGGTGGGACCGTCCCAGGTTCATGTGGAGCGGACCGGTGAGGGGCGCGGGCAGTGAGGTTCCTTCCCGGACGAGATCGTCAGCCATGTCCAGCGCTTGGCGGTGCTGGTCCATGTCGGAGTGCGTCGAGATGACGTGCGTGGCGGTCTGGTCCGGCCCGGAGTGGATGCCGTGCAGCCACGGCCTGTGACCCCGCCAGAAAATCGGTGGCGCCCTCATGCAGGCGCCTCTAGGGTGAGGTCCGCTTCACGCAGTGGCCTTTGGCTGCCGCTGTCGGCTGAGTGAGGAACGGGAGGTGTGACCGATGGCTGTCTCTGTGGTGGGCGTTGCCCGCAACCAGAAGTTCGTTCACTCCACCTCCGTGGTCTCCGGCTGACCTTTCCTGTTTCTTCGCGCCCATGAGTGCGCGCGGCCGGGGCCGCCCTGTGAAGGGTTTCCCTTGAATCTCTCTTCTCCTTCGGCTTCTTCCGCTTCGTCGCACCCTCTGACCCCCTATGGCTGGGACGGGGGATGGGAGGCGGAGTTCGCTTCGTACGCCGAGCAGGGTCTCCTGCCCGGGCGTGTCGTGCGCGTCGACCGCGGCCAGTGCGACGTGGTCACCCCCGTCGGTACTGTCCGTGCCGACACCGAGTTCGTCGTCCCTCGCGACCCGATGAAGGTCGTGTGCACGGGCGACTGGGTCGCGGTCGATCCTGACGGCAGCGATCCGCTGTACGTGCGGACGCTGCTGCCCCGCCGTACCGCCTTCGTGCGTTCCACCTCCTCCAAGCGGTCCGAGGGGCAGATCCTCGCGGCCAACGTCGACCACGCCGTCGTCGCCGTGTCCCTCGCCGTCGAACTCGACCTCGGCCGTATCGAACGGTTCCTGGCGCTGGCCTGGGAGTCCGGGGCGCAGCCGGTCGTCGTCCTCACCAAGGCGGACCTGGTCCCGGACCCGGTGACGCTCGCCCACCTCGTCCAGGACGTCGAGACGGCGGCGCCCGGGGTGCCCGTCCTGACGGTCAGCGCACTCGCCGCCGACGGCCTCGACGTCCTCGTCGCCCTGGTCGGCTCCGGTACGTCCGTGCTGCTGGGCCAGTCCGGCGCCGGCAAGTCCACCCTGGCCAACGCGCTGCTCGGGGCGGACGTGATGGAGGTGCAGGCGGCCCGTGACGTGGACGGGAAGGGCCGCCACACCACGACCACCCGCAATCTGCTGCCGCTCCCGGCCGGGGGAGTGCTGATCGACACCCCCGGACTGCGTGGCGTCGGCCTCTTCGACGCCGAGACCGGGGTCGGGCAGGTGTTCTCCGAGATCGAGGAGCTGGCCCTGCGGTGCCGGTTCGGCGACTGCGCGCACGAGAGCGAGCCGGGCTGCGCGGTGCGCCACGCGGTGGAGGCCGGGGAACTGCCCGTGCGCCGGCTGGAGAGCTACCGCAAGCTCGTGCGGGAGAACCAGTGGATCGTCGCCAAGACGGATGCGCGGCTCCGGTCCGAGCTGCGGAAGGACTGGAAGCGGAAGGGGGCGGAGGGGAAGGCGGCGATGGAGGCGAAGCGGGGGCGGTGGGAGTAGCCGTTCGCCTCTGACACGGCGCTGTGGCCGGGGCTCCTTCATCAGCGCCGTGTCCGTTTTCCGCCAGTCGTGCGGTCCCTCGTCCCTCACACTGGGACACGTGATGGACGAGGACACCAGGTACGAGGCGGTGCGCAGCCGGGACGCGCGGTTCGACGGGGTGTTCTTCTTCGCCGTAGAGACGACCGGGATCTACTGCCGCCCCAGTTGCCCGGCCGTCACGCCCAAGCGGCGCAACGTCCGCTTCTTCCGCACCGCCGCCGCGGCCCAGGGCTCCGGCTTCCGGGCCTGTCGGCGCTGCCGGCCCGACGCGGTCCCCGGCTCCGCCGAGTGGAACGTCCGCGCCGACGTCGTCGGCCGGGCGGTGCGGCTGATCGGCGACGGCGTGGTGGACCGGGAGGGCGTCGGCGGCCTCGCCGACCGGCTCGGCTACAGCGCACGCCAGGTGCAGCGGCAGCTCACCGCCGAACTGGGAGCCGGCCCGGTCGCCCTCGCCCGGGCCCAGCGCGCCCACACCGCGCGGGTGCTGCTCCAGACCACCGGGCTGTCCGTCACGGAGGTCGCGTTCGCGAGCGGGTTCGCCAGCGTCAGGCAGTTCAACGACACCGTCCGGGCCGTGTACGCCACGACCCCGAGCGCGCTGCGCGAGGCGGCCCCCGGCGGCCGGGGCGCCCGGCGCGGTTCCCCGGCCGCCGGAATCCCGCTCCGGCTCGCCCACCGCGGCCCCTACCAGGCCGGTCCCGTCTTCGACCTGCTGGCCCGCGAGGCCGTACCCGGCGTGGAGGAGGTCACCGGCACCCCGGGCACGCGCACCTACCGCCGTACCCTGCGACTGCCCTACGGCCA
>NZ_JBEYFC010000800.1:0-2860 GCF_040634175.1 Streptomyces sp. NPDC007162 | reverse complement strand
GGCAGCTGGATCGCCACCCCCGGCCACCTCGAACGTGGCGCGTACGACGAGATCCGCCGGTTGACCGCCGAGGCAGTGGAGAGGGCGGCACCGTGACCGACGTGATCGCCCTGGGCGAGGTGATGCTGCGATTCGACCCCGGTGAGGGCCGGATCCGTACCGCCCGCAGCTTCCAGGTCTGGGAAGGCGGCGGCGAGTACAACGTCATCCGCGGGCTGCGCCGCTGCTTCGGACTGCGCACCGCCGTCGTCACCGCCCTCACCGACAACGCGGTGGGCCGACTCGTGGAGGACCTGATCCTCCAGGGTGGCGTCGACACCTCGCACATTCGCTGGATCGCCGCGGACGGCATGGGGCGCACCGCCCGCAACGGCCTGAACTTCGTCGAGCGCGGCTTCGGCATCCGCGGGGCGCTCGGCGTCAGCGACCGCGCGAACACCGCGGTCTCCCAACTGCGCAAGGGGGACGTCGACTGGGACGCGGTGTTCTCGCCCGGGGTGCGCTGGTTCCACACCGGCGGGATCTTCGCCGGACTGTCCGACACCACCGCCGACGTCGCCGACGAGGCCATGGCGGCCGCCCGCCGCCACGGCGTCACCGTCTCCTACGACCCCAACTACCGGCCCAGCCTCTGGGACGGTCGGGGTGGCGCCGAACGGGCCCGCGAGACCGACCTGCGCCTGGCCCGGCACGCCGACGTCGTCGTGGGTGCCCTCGGACTCGCGGGCCCGCATCCGGGCGCCGTGCGGCTGACCGACGACGAGGTGCCCGAGGCGCTCGCCTCGGTCGCGTCCCTGCTGCCGCAGGCGAGAGTGCTGGCGACGACTCTGCGCGCGGTGCCCTCGGCCGGGGTCAACGACTGGTCCTCGCTCGCCTGGTCACCCGAGACAGGTCTGGTCAGCGGCCCCCGCATGCCCGGTCTGCACGTCCTGGACCGCATCGGCTCCGGCGACGGCTTCGCCGCGGGCCTCGTCTACGGCCTGCTCACCGGTGCGGGCCTGGAGGGCGCCCTCGCCTACGGCACCGCGCACGGCGCCCTCACCATGACCACGCCCGGTGACGTCTCCATGGCCACCCTCGCCGAGGTCGAGGCGCTCCTCACGGGCGCCACGGCACACGTCCGACGCTGAACCACCCTCCCGGGAGCACCCCTTGCGCCGCCGTACGATCCCCACCACCGCCGTCCAGGTCACCGAGCTCGGCTTCGGCGCCTCCGTCATCGGCAACCTCTACCGCACCACCAGCGCCGAGGACGCGGCAGCCGCCGTCGACACCGCCTGGGACGCGGGCATCCGCTACTACGACACCGCTCCCCACTACGGCCTCGGCCTCTCCGAGCACCGCCTGGGCGCCGCCTTGCGTGACCGGCCCCGCGATCAGTACGTCATCTCCTCCAAGGTCGGCCGTCTCCTCGTCCCCAACGAACACCCCCAAGGCGTCGACACCGAAGGCTTCGTCGTCCGCGACGACCTGCGCCGCCAATGGGACTTCAGCCGGGACGGCGTGCTGCGCTCCATCGAGGAGACGCTGGAGCGCACCGGCCTGGACCGCCTCGACATCGTCTACCTCCACGACCCCGACGACCACTGGCAACAGGCAGCGGACGAGGCCATGCCCGCCCTCGCCGAACTGCGCGACCAAGGCGTCATCGGTGCGATCGGCGCCGGCATGAACCGGTCCGCCATGCTCGCCCGCTTCCTGCGCGAGACCGCCGCCGACCTCGTGATGCTCGCCGGGCGCTACACCCTCCTCGACCAGTCCGCCCTCGACGACGTCCTGCCCGCCGCACAGCAACACGGCAAGAGCGTCGTCGCCGTCGGTGTCTTCAACTCCGGCCTCCTCTCCCAGGACCGGCCCGCCGAGGGCATGAAGTACGACTACCAGGACGCCCCGCCCGCACTCGTCGACCGCGCCCGTGCCATCGCCGACGCCTGCGAGGCCCACGGCACCACCCTGCCCGCCGCCGCCATCGCCTTCCCCCTCACCCATCCCAGCGTCATCAACGTCACCCTCGGCATGCGCGACCCCGGGCAGGTCCGCCGCAACGCGCTGCTGCATCGACAGCCGATCCCCCAGGAGCTGTGGCACGACCTGCGCGACCAAGGGCTGCTCCGCCCCGAGACCCCCTTCGCGCCCGGCGCAAGGAGTTGACCGTGTCCCTGACCGACAAGGCGATCAGCCAGATCCGCGAACTCATCGCCTCCGGGGCGCTGCCTCCGGGCGCGAAGCTGCCTCCCGAGCCCGAGCTGGCCGCCCAGCTCGGGCTCTCCCGTAACCTCGCCCGCGAGGCGGTGAAGGCGCTGTCGGTGGCCCGTGTGCTGGAGATCCGGCGGGGCGACGGCACGTACGTCACCAGCCTGCAGCCGAGCCTGCTGCTCGAGGGCCTCGGTGGCGCGGTGGAACTGCTCCAGGGCGACCCCGGTGCCGTACTGGACCTCATGGAGGTACGGCGCCTGCTCGAGCCCGCCGCCACCGCCCTGGCCGTCCCCCGGCTGACGGACGACGGACTGGCGGAGGTGAAGCGGCACCTGGACGCCATGCGCGAGGCCCGAGACGACGTCGAGCGGCTCAACGCGCACGATGTGGCGTTCCACCGCGCTATCGTGGACGTCACCGGCAACGAGACGCTGATCACCCTGCTGGAGGGCATCTCGGGCCGCACCCTGCGGGCCCGGATCTGGCGTGGTCTCGTGGACACCCGCGCGGCGGCCCGTACGCTCGCGGAGCACGAGGCCATCTACGCGGCGCTCGCCGCACGTGACGCCGTGCTGTGCCATGCCGCGGCAGCGCGCCAGGGACGGTATCGCATCGTTGTGGCGCCGTGCCGAGCCGGAGCGGGCCGCAGCGATCTCCGCCGAAC
>NZ_JBEYFC010000799.1:0-2880 GCF_040634175.1 Streptomyces sp. NPDC007162 | reverse complement strand
GACCGGTGTAGCAGCAAGTACCTCCTGGAGGAGCCGCTAGGACGCGGCGCCACCGGCACCGTCTGGCGTGCCCGCCAGCGGGAGACCGCGGGCGCCGAGGCGGCCGTGCCCGGCCAGCCCGGTGAGACCGTCGCGATCAAGGTCCTCAAGGAAGAGCTCGCGAGCGACCCCGACATCGTGATGCGCTTCCTGCGGGAGCGTTCCGTCCTGCTCCGGCTCACCCACCCGAACATCGTCCGGGTCCGCGACCTGGTCGTCGAGGGCGATCTGCTCGCCCTGGTCATGGACCTCGTCGACGGCCCCGACCTGCACCGCCACCTGCGCGAGAACGGCCCCTTCACGCCCGTCGGCGCGGCCCTGCTCACCGCCCAGGTCGCCGACGCGCTCGCCGCCAGCCACGCCGACGGCGTCGTGCACCGCGACCTGAAACCGGCCAACGTGCTGCTCGCGCAGTACAACGGCCAGATGCACCCGATGCTGACCGACTTCGGCATCGCCCGCCTGGCCGACTCCCCGGGCCTGACCCGCACCCACGAGTTCGTCGGCACGCCCGCGTACGTCGCCCCCGAGTCCGCCGAGGGCCGTCCGCAGACCTCCGCCGTGGACATCTACGGCGCGGGCATCCTGCTGTACGAGCTGGTCACCGGCCGGCCGCCATTCTCCGGGGGCAGTGCCCTGGAGGTCCTCCACCAGCACCTCAGCGCGGAGCCGCGGCGCCCCTCGACCGTCCCCGACCCGCTGTGGACGGTCATAGAGCGTTGCCTGCGCAAGAACCCCGACGACCGGCCCAGCGCCGAGAACCTCGCCCGCGGCCTGCGTGTCGTCGCCGAGGGCATCGGCGTGCACGCGAACTCCGCGCAGATCGCCGCGGCCGAGGGCGTCGGCGCACTGCTGGCCCCCGACCCGGCGCCGGCGGCCGTACCCGGCTCGGCCGACCCCACCCAGGTGCTGCCGAACACGGGCGCGCCGACGGGGTCGTACGACCCGAACGCCGCGACCAGCTTCCTCCCGCACACCGGCGGCCCGGGACCGGCCGGAGCGGCCGACCCGACCGCCGTGCTGCCCAACACCGGCGCCGCCGACCCGACGGCCGTACTGCCGCCGATGCCCCAGGGGCAGCCGGGCGGCCCGCAGCAGCCGGAACAGCCGCACCCCTGGCAGACCCAGCTCCGCGCGGCCCGCGACCGCAACGAGCAGACCCAGGTCCAGTACCTCGACCCGGGCGAGGACCCGCTGCGCCGCCGCCCCCAGCGCCAGGTCGCCCGGCCGCAACAGCAGCAGCCGCGCCAGGCCCCGCAGCAGCAGCCGGTACGCCGGCCGCAGCCGCGCGGCCAGCAGGGCGGGCAGGGCGGGTACGGGCAGCAGCCGGCCGGCTACGGACACCAGCCGCAGCAGTACGCTCCGCAGCCGCAGCAGCGCTACGCGCCCCCGGCCGAGCCGCAGCGGGCCCCGCGTGAGCCCCGCGAGCCCCGCCGGCGCAGCGCCAACCCGATGCGGATCCCGGGCCTCGGCTGCCTCAAGGGCTGTCTGTTCATGGTCGTCATCCTGTTCGTCGCGGGCTGGCTGATCTGGGACCTGACCCCGGTGCACACCTGGGTCGGGCAGGGCCGCGGCTACTGGCACCAGCTGCGCGACTGGGCCGGCACGGTCAGCAGCTGGGTCAAGGATCTGGGCAGCGGTTCCGGCAACTGATCGCGAGTTTGGTGACTTGTCGACATCTGGCGGGTGATTTCCGCCTCTGTGGTGAAGGTTGGCTCTTCGGACGCGTACTTTTATCGGCAACACGCGTCGGTAGGAGCAGTCTTGGCACGGAAGATCGGCAGCCGGTACACCGCCAACCAGATCCTGGGGCGGGGCAGCGCCGGCACGGTGTGGCTGGGCGAGGGTCCCGACGGGCCCGTCGCCATCAAGCTGCTGCGCGAGGACCTCTCGTCCGACGAGGAGCTGGTGGGCCGGTTCGTGCAGGAGCGCACGGCGCTGCTGGGCCTGGAGCACCCCAACGTCGTCTCCGTCCGTGACCTCGTCGTCGACGGCAACGACCTCGCCCTCGTCATGGACCTGGTCCGGGGCACCGATCTGCGCACCCGGCTGGAACGCGAAAGGCGCCTCGCCCCCGAGGCGGCCGTCGCCATCGTCGCGGACGTCGCCGACGGGCTGGCGGCCGCCCACGCGGCGGGCGTCGTCCACCGCGACGTCAAGCCGGAGAACGTCCTCCTCGACATGCAGGGCCCGCTCGGCCCCGGCGGCTCCCACCCGGCCCTCCTGACCGACTTCGGCGTCGCGAAGCTGATCGACTCCCCGAAGCGGACCCGCGCGACGAAGATCATCGGCACCCCCGACTACCTGGCCCCGGAGATCGTGGAGGGCCTGCCGCCCCGCGCGTCGGTGGACATCTACGCCCTCGCGACGGTCCTGTACGAGCTCCTCGCGGGCTTCACCCCCTTCGGCGGCGGCCACCCCGGCGCCGTCCTGCGCCGCCACGTCACGGAGACGGTCGTCCCCCTCCCCGGCATCCCCGAGGAGCTCTGGCAGCTGCTCGTGCAGTGCCTGGCCAAGGCGCCGGCCTCCCGGCTGCGCGCCTCGGAGCTGGCCGCGCGGCTGCGGGAGCAGCTGCCCATGCTGGCCGGGATGCCGCCGCTGGACGTCGACGAGCCGGACGCGGAGTCGCCGGAGGAGCCGGCCGAGGAGCCGGCCGCCCCGGCCGCGCCGGAGGATCGGGTACGACGGCGGGGTGCCGTGTCCCTGGTGCCGGGCGCGAAACCGGACTCCAACCGGGACACCCACACCTCGATGAGGGTGCCGGGGCCCGACGAGCTGGCGGGCGGCGCCCTGGGCACGGCACGGGCGCCGCGGGCCTCGGGGGCCCCGCGCCCCGGCTCC
>NZ_JBEYFC010000798.1:0-2881 GCF_040634175.1 Streptomyces sp. NPDC007162 | reverse complement strand
GGCGAAGCTGGCCGGCATGGGCCTGGCCCTGAAGGACAGCCCGCCCGGATTCGACCCCACGGCCGCCGCCGACGCCTTCGGCGCCGACGACGACGGTCGGACGGGTTTCATGGAGACCGAGCAGTACTGAGCGCAGTGTCCGGGTCGGGTGGGGGGGCCGGGAAGGCAGAGGAGCCGGTGATGAGCACCGGCCGACCACACCGGCTCCCTGCCGACCCGGCCTACCCTCCCCGGGCCTGCTCGGCTCGGCCTTGTCCGGGTCGGGCCGTGTTCGGTGGCATGTGAGGGTGGGCGCGGTGCTGGTGTGGCCGTGAGCGGAAATCTGTTACGGCGCGGTCCGCGCCTCGCGGCGTTAGGGTTGTGCTGCGAGGCAGGTGGCGCTGAGTCTTCGGAGCGCGGACGCCGCGAACGCCTGCGTTCTCCGCCGCGTCCCCGAACCGAAGGTGCCATGCCCGCTGAGAAAACCCCTGTGGCCGTACACCTCGACGACGACTATCCCGCCTACACGATGGGGCGGGCCGCTGGCGTTCTCGGGACCACCCCTGCGTTCCTCCGGGCCGTCGGCGAAGCCGGGCTCATCGAGCCCCTGCGTTCGGAAGGCGGTCACCGCCGGTACTCCCGCCGCCAGCTGCGCATCGCCGCCCGCGCCCGCGAACTGGTCGACCAGGGCACCGGCGTGGAGGCCGCGTGCCGCATCGTCTTCCTGGAGGGCCAGCTCGACGACGCCCTCCGCGTGAACCGGGAAATGCGCGGCAAGCTCGACGGGCGCGGCA
Source organism: Streptomyces sp. NPDC007162 (assembly GCF_040634175.1). Classification (NCBI taxonomy): domain Bacteria; kingdom Bacillati; phylum Actinomycetota; class Actinomycetes; order Kitasatosporales; family Streptomycetaceae; genus Streptomyces; species Streptomyces sp. NPDC007162. The sequence continues at coordinate 2,108 of NZ_JBEYFC010000798.1, read as the reverse complement.
CGGATATCTAGTGCCGCCGGTGCAGATTTATGGATTGCGGCGACGTGAGAATGATCGGACGCTCCGAGGAACGCGTGGGCGCCACCGGACGGCCTGTGTTAGCGTGCTGACTGTTGCGGTCTTGATTGCCGGAGACTTGTTCTTTGTGGACTTTCCGGGTCTTTCCGGAGGGGTGATCATCGCGGCGACCCGATTCCGTATGGTGCGGAGTCGGCACTGCCCCTCTTAGGGAGATTCAATATGGCATCTGGCACCGTGAAGTGGTTCAACGCGGAAAAGGGCTTCGGCTTCATCGAGCAGGATGGTGGCGGCGCTGACGTGTTCGCCCACTACTCGAACATCATCAGCAACGGTGGATTCCGCGAGCTTCAGGAAGGCCAGAAGGTCAGCTTCGACGTCACGCAGGGCCAGAAGGGCCCGCAGGCCGAGAACATCGTCGCTGCCTGACGCTGACGCTGACGCGTGTCGTCGCGAGCCAGTGGTTCGCGCATCATGTGGCTGGGGCCCGCACCCTTGGGGTGCGGGCCCCAGCCCATTGCTTTCCCTTTTCGGTCTTCCCTTTTCTGTCATGTCGCCGTGTCGAGGACCTGATCGGGTTCGGCCTGCCTGCCGCGGGGCCGGGACGTCCGCCGCCGCCGGTCTCGTACCGGCCGGAGCAGGACATATGCGGTGGAGACGATGACGAAGCCCAGGCGGATCAGGCCGCGGGCCGCGTCGTCGGGGACGACGAAGACCGTGCCGTACAGGGTGATCAGGCCGATCCAGCTCCACCAGGGCACCAGGCGCCGCTGTCCGATCACGTCCCACAGCAGTGTGCCCAGCAGGACGGAAGCGGTGTAGTACGTGTAGACGCTGGGATCCAGGGCGATCCGGGCGTTGGCGCCGAGGAGGACGACCGCGGGCCAGCGGCCTCGCCAGACCGCGACGCACCCCAGCGCCAGCCCCAGTGTGGCCTGCGCCGGCCGGTCCCAGGGCGGGGTTCGCGGATTGTCGACGCCGAGCCAGTGCAGCGCGGACGCGGGCTGGTTGGGGATGGTGAACTGGGCCGCGCCCAACGACTGCGGGGCGCTGAGGAGGAACGGCAGCCAGGCGAGCGCGACCAGCGCCGCGCACCACAGCCCTGCGCGCAGCCACTGCCTCCTCGGCAGGGCGAGCAGCAGCGGCAGGAAGGTCAGCGCGGTCGGTTTGGAGTCCACGGCCAGGGCCAGGAGGGCGCCCGTCGCGGCGGGGTTGCCGCGGGTGAGAGTGCAGACGGCGAGGGCCGTGAAGAAGAGCGCCAGGACGTCGTCGAGGTGGCCGAACCGGACGGCGACCTCGATCCACATCGGGATGAAGGCCAGGCCCGCGATCAGCACCCGCCGGCGCAGCCTCCGGTGGTTGGTGCCGGTGCCCAGGAGCTGCCAGGCGGCGCTGCGCCCTGCCACCACCAGGATCAGCAGACCGAGCAGGGACATCACCCCGGCGGCCAGTAACTGCCCGGCGGCCTCGGGCAGGGGGTTGAACAGGCCCGCCGCCAGGAAGCTGACAGGGCCCATCTGGAGTTCCGGGTGGTGGGCGTACAGATTCAGACCGCCGTCCGCCCTGCCCGAGCCGGCGTACAGCAACTCCCCGCCCGTACGCAGGTAGTGCCAGGAGAACCCGCCGTGTGGCTGGACCACGACGAACCAGAGGGTCGTCCAGGCGGTGAGCAGCAGCAGATGCCCCCGCTGGCTGATGGCCGACACGCTTTCTCACTTCCGGTTCTCGTCGCCTCGCTCGGTTCCCCTGCGTCATGCGCCCCTCTCTGAGATGGAAGGAAGGCGGGACAGGTTCTCGGTGGGAGGTAAGAAGCAGCCGGACGTCACCCGTTCCAGCAGAAACCCCCCAGGTCGTGGACCTGGGGGGCTCTGAAAAAGGGGGGAGCAGTGTCATCGGGGCCGCTACCGCCCGCTCCCCCCGGCAGAACGGTGGCCCGGGCCGGATTCTCCGACGGTCTCCTTGGCGCCGCCCCTCCGGGAGGCGGCGTGGTGGTCCAGCACCTTCATGATCTCCGAAGCGAGCACTTCTGACAGAGCGGCTCTCCTTGTCCGCGAAGGCGCGGGCGGGATTCACCGGCACCCACGCGCTGC
>NZ_JBEYFC010000797.1:0-2884 GCF_040634175.1 Streptomyces sp. NPDC007162 | reverse complement strand
GGGCCGCGTTCGGTGACAGCCGGCTGACCGAGGCGGCATCGCCTTCGGAGCGTCGCCCAGCGCGCACAGGATCAGGACGACCCACTTGTCCGAGACGCGATCGAGCAGTTGCCGGCTGGGACACCCTGCCAGGAAGGCGTTGTACTCCACCTTGGCCTGTGCCCTCTTCTGGGCCGCCCTCGTCGTCGTCACTTAAGCGCTGTCCGGCCGTCGGCGATGTCGGGCGCAGCCGGCCGGCGGTCCTTCGGTCCTCAGACGGCCGCGCGGATGATCCCCACGGTGCGCGCCAGGTGTGGTTCCGAGCGGTCGGCGCGGTGGGCCACGGCCAGCTCCACGCGTGCGTCGGCCCCGGACAGCGGCAGGTAGGCGACACCGTCGAGCGCCAACGCGGTCACCGGCTCGGGCACGACCGCGACCCCGAGCCCGCCGGCCACGAGCGTCACCAGGGTCGAGGTCTCGCCGACCTCGTGGCGGATGCGCGGTTCGACGCCCGCGTCACGCAACAGGCCCAGGACGACGTCGTACATCACGGAACGGCGGTCGGCGGAGTGCACGATCAGATCGGCGCCGGCCAGGTCCGCGACCCGCAGCCTCTTCCGGCGGGCCAGGGGGTGCTCGACCGGGACGGCGACGACGAGCCGGTCCCGGCGCAGGGTGTGCACGGTGAGGGAGAGGTCGGCCGCCGGCGGCCGTAGCAGCGCGACGTCGATCGCGCCCGCGCGCAGCGCCTCGACCTGGTCGGGCGCGAGCATCTCGCCGCGGAAGGAGAAGTCGACGCCGGGCAGCTGCTCCGTGAGCCGCCGTGAGAGCGCGGGCAGCAGGCTGTACGTCGCCGAGCCCACGCACCCGATCGCGAGGTGCCCCACCGAGCCGGACGCGACGAGCCGCGCGTGGTGGGCGGCCTCGTCCACGTCGGAGAGGATCGCGCGCGCCCGCTCGAGATAGGCCCGGCCCGCCTCGGTCACGTCGACGCGGCGCGTGGTGCGCCGCAGCAGCTCCACGCCGAGCTCGGTCTCCAGCTGCCGGATCTGCTGGGACAGCGGCGGCTGTGCCATGTGGAGCCGCTCGGCGGCGCGACCGAAGTGGCGTTCCTCGGCCACCGCCACGAAGTACCGGAGGTGCCGCAGATCCATATGCCATCCATCTCAATCGGCTTCGATATGCGTACTTCAGAATATCGCGGCCAGGGACTAGCGTCGCTGCCATGAGCGCTTTCCTGTACGCCGCGACCCGGACGCCCTTCGGCCGCTACAACGGGGCGCTGGCCGGCGTCCGCCCCGACGACCTCGCCGCCGCGGCGATCACCTCGACGCTCGCCCGGGTGCCGGGCCTCGACCCCGCCGCCGTCGACGACGTGGTGTGGGGCAACGCCAACGGCGCGGGCGAGGAGAACCGTAACGTCGGCCGCATGGCCGCGCTCCTCGCCGGCCTCCCGGTGAGCGTGCCTGGCACCACGGTCAACCGCCTGTGCGGGTCCAGCCTCGACGCGGCGATGACGGCCAGCCGGACCATCGAGTCCGGCGACGCCGAGGTGGTGCTCACCGGCGGCGTCGAGTCGATGACGCGCGCGCCGTGGGTCCTGCCCAAGCCGGCGAAGCCCTTCCCGGCCGGCGACGTCACCGCCGTCTCCACCACGCTCGGCTGGCGACTGGTCAACCCCCGGATGCCGAAGGAGTGGACCGTCAGCCTCGGCGAGGCCAACGAGCAGCTCCGGGAACGCTTCGGGATCACCCGAGAGCGCCAGGACGCGTTCGCCGCCCGCTCCCACCAACTCGCCCACGCGGCCTGGGAGTCAGGGTTCTACGACGACCTCGTGGTGCCGCTCGACGGCGTCGACCTCACCCGCGACGAGGGTGTCCGGGCCGGATCGACACCGGAGGTCCTGGCGGGGCTCAAGCCGGTCTTCCGCACACCGGAGCAGGGCGGCACGATCACCGCGGGCAACGCGAGCCCGCTCAACGACGGGGCCTCCGCGGTGCTGCTGGGCAGCGAGCGGGCGGCGGCCACGATCGGGGCCGACCCGCTCGCCCGTATCGCCGGCCGCGGCGTGACGGCGCTGGAGCCGCAGGCCTTCGGCTACGCCCCGGTCGAGGCCGCCAACCGCGCGCTGGCCAGGGCCGGGATCGGCTGGGACCAGGTCGGCGCGGTCGAACTGAACGAGGCCTTCGCCGTGCAGTCGCTCGCCTGCCTGGACGCGTGGAAGATCGACCCCGCCCTCGTCAACCAGAAGGGCGGCGCCATCGCGATCGGCCACCCGCTCGGCGCCTCGGGCGGCCGCATCCTCGCCACGCTGGCCAAGGTGCTCCGCGAGACGAGGCAGCGCTACGGGGTCGCCGCGATCTGCATCGGCGTCGGCCAGGGGCTCGCCGTCGTCCTGGAGAACTGCGATGTCACGGGGGCGGCCCAGTGAGCCGGACGGAGATCGCCGATTCCGCCGACGCGGCGGTCGCCGGGATCGAGGACGGGTCCACCGTCCTGGTCGGCGGGTTCGGCCTGGCCGGGATGCCGTTCGACCTGATCGACGCGCTCATCCGGCAGGGCGCGAAGGACCTCACCATCGTGTCCAACAACGCCGGCAACGGTGACGTCGGCCTGGCCGCGCTGCTGGCCGCCGGCCGGGTGCGCAAGGTGCTCTGCTCCTTCCCGCGCCAGGCCGACTCCTGGGTCTTCGACGACCTCTACCGCGCGGGAAAGATCGAACTGGAGGTGGTGCCGCAGGGCAACCTCGCCGAGCGGATGCGCGCGGCCGGAGCCGGCATCGGCGCCTTCTACTGCCCGACCGCGGTCGGCACGCCACTGGCCGAGGGCAAGGAGGTGCGGGAGATCGACGGCCTGCCACCTGGCCGGGGTGACGACGGCCATCGCCACCTGCGGCACCGCCTTC
>NZ_JBEYFC010000796.1:0-2884 GCF_040634175.1 Streptomyces sp. NPDC007162 | reverse complement strand
GTGGCGAGCACGCTCGCGCTGGTCGTCGGACTCGTCGCCGCCAACGTCGTCCAGCCCGGCTCCGGCCTGCACGTCGACCCGGCCACGCTGAGCGCTAAGGCGGTCGACGCGAAGAAGTCGCTCGTGGCGTCGAGGGTGTCGTCGCCGAGCGTCTCGCGGTAGTAGCCGGTGATCAGCCCGGTGAGTTCTGCGGTGTCGATGGGGTTCATGGCCCGTCCTTCTTCGGAGTGCTTCGGAGTGGTGTGGATGTGGACAAGCGGGGCGGGGCGGGGCGGTGCGGAGCGGCCGGTCGGCGGCCGGTGCCGGTGTGCGCGGCTCCGGCGGCGGCCAGGGCGGCGGCGCTGTTGCCGCCGGAGACGACGACGGCGCTGCGGCCGGGGAGGTTGAGCCGGAGGGCACCGGCCAGGGCGGCCGCGCCACTCGGCTCGGCCGGAATGCCGGCGCGGTGCAGCAGGGTCATCGCACGGAGCACGGCCGGGTCGCCGACCCCGATCAGTTCGTCGACCCGGTGCCGGACGATCGGCAGGACCACCTCGCCGGGCCGCTGGCCGCGCAACCCGTCCGCCACCGAGTCGCTGGGCGGCACTTCGACCGGGCGGCCGGCGGCGAGAGAGCGGGCGTAGCGCCGGGCCCCTTCGGGTTCCACGCCGATGATCCGGACCGCGCTGCCCAGATGTGCGGCGGCGAGGCAGACGCCGGCCAGCAGGCCGCCGCCGCCCACCGGTACGAAGATCGCGTCGAGGTCGGGGGCGTCCCGCAGCATCTCCAGACCGACGGTGCCCTGTCCGGCCACCACGAGGTCGTGGTCCGAGGAGGGCACCAGCGCGGCTCCGGTGCGGGCGGCGAGGTCCTTCGCGTACCGGTCGCGGTCGGCCACCCCGCCGGGTACCCGGACGACCCGGCCGCCGAGCGCCCGGACGGCCGCTTCCTTGGTCTCCGCCGCGCCGGCCGCCATCACCACGGTGACCCGGACGCCGAGGGCGCGGCCCAGGGTGGCCACCGCGATGCCGTGGTTGCCGGAGGAGCCGGCGACCACGGCGTCGGCGCCGAGCGTGAGCAGCGCGTTGGCCGCGCCGCGGAGCTTGAAGGACCCGCTGTGCTGGAGGTGTTCGGCCTTGACCAGCAGTCCGGGCAGCAGGTCGCGGCGCAGCAGCGGGGTGTGCCTCACGTGGGAGGCGATCCGCTCGGCGGCGGCCGGCACGGCGGCCGGTGCGATCCGGGTGTCCGCGGCCGTCATGACACCGGCTCCGGAACGCTGTCGCGCAGCGCCCGCCGGTCGGCCTTGCCGCTGTGCGTGACGGGCAGGCGCTCCAGACGGGCGAACCGCCTGGGCATCAGGTGCGGCGGCAGAGTACCGGCCAGGTGCGCGCGCAGCTGGGCGTCGGTGGTGCTTGCGAGCGGACCGGTGACGTGGGCCCAGAGCCAGGTCCGGCCCCGGTCGTCGGTCTCGGCGGTCACCACGGCGCCGGTGACCTCGGGGTGGGTGAGCAGGGCGGCCTCGACCTCGGCAGGGTCCACGCGGTGGCCGCGGATCTTGATCTGGCGATCGGCCCTGCCGAGGTACTCCAGGGCCCCGTCGGGGGTGCGTCGGGCGAGGTCGCCGGTCCGGTACAGCCGTGCGCCGGGCGGCCCGTACGGGTCGGGCGGGAAACGGTCGGCTGTCAGGCCGGGCAGACCGCCGTAGCCGCGGGCGACGCCCGCGCCGCCGATGTGCACCTCGCCGGTCCGCCCGTCGGGGACTTCGCGCCCCCGTGGGTCCAGCAGGCGTACGACGGTGCCGTCGATGGCGGTGCCGACGATGTCGGCGGAGGGGTCGGGGGCGGTCGGCACGTCGTACCGGGTGGAGGTCATGGTGCACTCGCTGGGCCCGTACTGGTTGACCAGCCGGCCGCCGACCAGCGCACGGCCGCCGGCGGTGAGGAAGGGACGCAGCGACTCGCCGCTCGAGCACACCAGGCGCAGGGAGCGCAGCCGCTCCGCCGCGCGGGGCGACTGGACGAGGAAGCTGAGGAAGGAGGGAGTGGTGCTGAGGAGAGTGTCGACGCCGTACTCGGCGACGGTGTCGGCGAAGGACTCGGCGCGGAGCAGGCGCGCGCGTTCTACCAGGACGACGCACCCGCCCGCGGCGAGCGGCGCGAAGGTGTCCCGGATGGACGCGTCGTAGCCGGGCGGCGCCAGCTGGAGGCTGACGGTGCCGGGCCCGAGGGCGTTGTCGCGGACGACGGCGCGGAGGTACCTGTCCAGGCCGCCGTGCTCGATCAGGACGGGATGGGGAGTGCCGGTCGAGCCAGAGGTGTGGCTGACGTAGGCGAGCGAGCGCGGATGGGGGGCGCGGAAGGCGGCCGACGGCGGGCCGGCGGCCGGGAGCCGGTCGAGCAGGACGGTGGGTGCGTCGACCAGCGGTCCGAGGCGGTCGGCGAGGGCGGCGCAGGTGAGCAGGTGGGCCGCGCCGCCGCCGGCGGCGAGCGCGGCGAGCCGCCGGTCGGGCAGGCCGGTGTCCAGGGTGAGGAACGCCCCGCCGGCCCGGACGACCGCGGCGGTCGCGACCACGGCGTCGACGCCGGGAGGCAGGGCCACCGCGCAGACCCGCTCCGGGCCCACGCCGCGGGCGGCCAGGTGGGCGGCGATCCGGTCGATCCGGGCGGCCAGTTCGCCGTACCCGGTCGGGCCGTCGGCGGTCAGCAGGGCCGGGGAGTGCGGTGCGCGGACGGCGTGCGCCCGGATGTCCTCGACGAACGTCGACCCTGCGGGGGCGGTCATGCCTGCTCCCCGGGGGCGGTGCTCCGGTCGACGGCGACGAGGCGTAGTTCGGAGGTGTAGTGCCGGCCCTGGTCGTCGGTGAGCCAGGTCTGTTCGGGGGTGGGGAGCATCTCGGTGACGGTGA
>NZ_JBEYFC010000795.1:0-2901 GCF_040634175.1 Streptomyces sp. NPDC007162 | reverse complement strand
GGCTCCCGCCATCCACTCCCACTGCCAGCGCGTGTAATCGCTGTACTGCCAGGTGAGTTCGGGCAGCGACGGGTCCTGCCCCTGCTGGAGCGCGGGGCGCTGTTTCTAGGCGGCGATGCGGTGGGCTATCGCCTTGGCCGTGGAGGCTGCGTCGTCCAGTGCCTGCTGGCGGGAGGCTTCGAAGAGGGGGATGAGCTGGGACATCGCCGGGTTGTGTACGGCCATCGTGAGTTCCGGGACGATGAAGTTCAAGTCCAGGGCGAGCGCGTCGGCCAGAACGGCCGTGAGGTAGTTCTGCACGTATTCGTAGCCCTCGCGGGGCGTGCCCGGGGCGTAGGAGCCGCCGCGGCTGGCGACGACGGTGACGGGGGTGCCCTTGAGCCTGGAGCTTTCCACGCCGGCGGTGCGGCCGACGAGGACGATGTTGTCGAGCCACGCCTTGAGGGTCGAGGGAATCGAGTAGTTGTACATCGGAGCGCCGATCAGTATGGCGTCGGCGTTCTCCAGCTCGTCGATCAGCGTCAGCCGGTGGGCGAGGGCGGTGGCCTGGGAGGGGGTGTGCGTGGCCGGGTCGGTCTGGCCGGCGGTGTGGGCGTCGGCGGTGAGGTGCGGTACGGGGTTCGTGGCGAGGTCACGGTAGATGACCGTGCCCTCCGGGTGGTGCTCCTGCCAGGTCCGGCGGAAGGCGGCGGTCACGGCGCGGGAGGAGGAGGCGTCGCCGGAAAACAGCGAGGAATCGAGATGCAGAAGAGTGGCCATGGGATGTTCCTCAGGTGTAGCAGTGGTCGGGAATGCGGATGATCGGTGACGGTCCGCGTGGCGAGGGCGGTCTCGCGATCACCCGGCCGGGTTTGCCGGGCGGAAGGTGAGCTGTGGCGCCTCGGATTCAGGCGCTGGTCAGGAGGCGAGGACGAGCGTGGCGGCGGCAGCGATCGCGATGACGGTGAGGATGATGGGTGCCATCGCGTTGCCGCGGGTCTCGGGGTTGGCGTAGTCGCCGGACTTGGCGTGGAAGCCGACGGCTCCGACGAGCAGGACTGCGAATCCCAGGGCGGCGGCAACGCCGATGGGCTGCCAGAAGAGACCGGCGATGAGCCCTGCGGCTGCGGCCAGCTCGGCCAGCCCGATGAACCGGACCAGCGGGGCGCTGAAGCCTCCGGGAGACTGCAACTGGGCTGGAATGCTGCCCTTGAGCAGGGCTTTCGGTAGTCCGGCGGCCAGCCCGACAACGGCGAGCAGAACGCTCAGTACGGCGGCGAAGACAAACACGGGTCATGCCTTTCTGGTGAGTGATTCGGACCGCCCGAGCTGTGCGGGACCGGCATCCGTGGAGGATGGGTGTGCCAGGGGTTTTGCTGCTCACGCGTGAGCGTTGCTGAAGTGCGGTCTCATCGATGGAGAGCGCTGCTGCGCGGCAACCCGGCCGGGCGCCGGCCGCCGCGGTGCGGCCGGTGACGGCAGACGCTGAGGCGGGACGGCTCGTCGGCGCCGGCCGCACCGCCTGTGGAAGGCGGAACGCGGCCGATCAGGTGAGGGGCTGTTCGGTGAAGTTCCTGAGCACCAGTACGCCGGGAACCTCGATGAGGCGTCCGCCTTCGTCGATCCTGCCGAGTTCCACCGGCGACAGGCCGAGCGTGCGGGCGAGCTCGGCGATCTGGGAGCTGGCCTCCCCGGAGTCGCTGGAGACGAAGACCACGCGCTTGCCCTGGCCGGAGGGCACTTCGGCGGCGAGCGTCTGGGCGGGAAGGTGGTTGAAGCCCTTCACGATCTGGGCGCCGGGCAGGACCTCGGCCGCGTACTGCGAGGAGAGCCGACCCTTGAGGATGTCGCCCGCGTTGGGCGCGTAGTGCGCGTTGGTGGTGTCGACGACGATCTTCCCGTTCCAATCTGGCAGGGCGTTGCCGAACGTCTCGACTGCGCCGAACGGGATGGCCATGAAGATGACGTCGCTCGCCAGCGCCTCGGTGAGCGTCACGGCCCGGACCGTGGAACCCCAGGAGGCGGCGAGTTCGCTGATCGAGCCCGGTCCGCGGGTGTTGGCGATGCTGACCTCGACTCCGGCCCGGGCGAAGACTCGCGCCAGCGCCGAACCGATGTTTCCGGTGCCCACGATGGCGTAGCGGGTGTCTGCAGACATGAGTGCTCCCTGTTCCAGTAATTGCTGAAGGCTGTCGAGGCGGCAGAGCAGCTTCGTCGTCCGGCCTGTCGTCGCCGCGTTTCTGTAGGCGGCTCCGACCTCCGCCAGTCCATTTGGTTGAGGTGTTAACCAAACCGTACGACGGACTGGTTAACATGTCAACCAAAGCGGTAGGGTGGGCTTCATGGACGAACCGCGATGGCTGGACGAGCGTGAGCAGCGGGCTTGGCGCAGCCTCATGAAGATGCAGGCCGGCCTGTCCGAATACATCGAGCGGCAGCTGCGCACCCACAGCGGGCTGTCCACCGCCGACTACCAGGTGCTGGCGCACCTGTCCGAGGCGCCCGAGGGACGCCTGCGGTCGTTCGCACTCGGAGATGCGCTGCAATGGGAGAAGAGCCGTCTGTCGCAGCATCTGACCCGCATGCAGAACCGCAACCTCATCCGCCGCGAGCGATGCGCGACCGACCAGCGAGGGGCCGTCGTGGTCATCACCGAACAGGGCCGCACCCTCGTCGAGGCAGCCGCCCCACTCCACCTGGCTGACGTGCGCAAAGTGCTGATCGACCACGTGACCCCTGCGCAGATGGACCTGCTGATCGAATTGGGAGGCCAGGTGGAGGCGCGACTCGCCGAGATCGATCAGAAACCGGGATGACCCCTTGCGTCCCTGCCGGGCTGCCGCCGACCGTGCCGTCAGAGTCTCGCCCGGGGTGCTGATGAGGGCCCGGCATCGCACCAACCGCCCTTACTGCGACACTCCG
>NZ_JBEYFC010000794.1:0-2922 GCF_040634175.1 Streptomyces sp. NPDC007162 | reverse complement strand
GGAGGGCAGGCCCGCACCGATGTCCGTCCAGTGCGCGCCGGCGTCGTCGCTCCGGTACACCCCCTGTTCATGATCAAAGGCTTCGACAACCTTGATCATCAGGGGTCGTGTCTCTCGTTGCAGAACTGGGTTGACGGTCCACGCCTGCGCGTACTTCTCTGTCAGATTCAGCGTGTTGAGCCGCGCTGGCCAGCGTCTCGGTCGCGACGAAGGCGGGGCCCGCACCGGGCTCTCGGAGAGGAACCGACCGGGTTTTGGCTCTGCGCATCGGACGTGGCCATCTTCGCAGGCCATGTGTTACCGGCCTTGTGGGCCGATGCGGTGACCAACCAAGAAGGCGGCGGTACCGCTTGCTGTGGCGTCGAGAGGTCAGACGCGGAGCAGGTCGGTCGAGACCGTCCAGAGGCGCTTGGCGGTGGCGGGATCGAGCGCCCATTCCTTGACACCGTGCGGGTGCTGCGCGAGGTCGGCATCGTTCGTCACCGTGTAGGCCTCTTGTGCATCGTCGAGGTAGTGGCCTCCGGAGTGCGCGAACTCCGGGGCGACGGCTGCGACGATGCTGGTGGCAGCGCCCTGCTCGACCGTTTTGTACGTGAAGACTCCTGCGGCTTCGGCCGCGTCGAGCGACTTCTTCTGTTGCGTTGTGAAGTTCCGCTGCAGTCCCGTCGCGACACCGCCGGGGTTCACCGCATTGGCGATGATGCCGTCGGATGCCCAGAGGCGACTTGCCTCGACGGCGAAAAGAGAGTTCGCCGTCTTCGACTGGGCGTAGGCAATCTGCGGATCGTAGCTGCGACGCTCGAAGTGGAGGTCGCCGAAGTCGATGCCGGCACGCATGTGCGCCGTCGAACTGACCGAGACGATCCGTGCTCCGTCGCGGTCGGCCGCTCCCAGGGCCAGGGCGTCATGAAGGCCGGTGGCGAGGGCGACGTGGCCAAGATGGTTCGTCGCGAATTGCAGCTCCCAGCCCTCACGTGTGCGTTCGAGGCCACCGGTGACCACGCCCGCGTTGTTGATCAGCAGGTGCAGCGGGCCGTCCCACGCATCAACGAATCGCGTGACGGTGGTCCTGTCGGCAAGGTCGAGCCGGACGGCTCGGGGCCGTATTCCCCCGGTCGACTTCTCGATCGTCTCAGCGACGGCGTCTCCCGCCGTCGTGTTCCGGACAGCGAGCGTCACCTCGGCCCCGGCAGCGGTCAACGCGCGAGCTGTCTCGATCCCGATTCCGGAGGAAGCTCCCGTCACGATCGCGCGGACGCCGGTGAGGTCGACACCTCGCAGTACCTCGTCCGCGGTGCTGGAGGCGGTGAAGGGCGTGGAGATGGGTTCGCGAGTAGTCATGGCGGTGACTATACGCACTAGTCTTTATTTGTATAGTGCGACTCTCGCTCGTATGCTCGGTCCATGAACAGTCCCACCCCCAGCCCCCCGCCGCCGACGGTCGCCGACACCGACCGTCGGACCATGGTTCTGGACTCCGCCATGGTCACGTTCGCGCGATTCGGTTACCGGAAGACCTCGATGGAGGAGGTGGCGCGGGCGGCGGACATCTCCCGGCCCGGGCTGTATTTCCTCTTCTCCTCGAAGGAGAGCCTGTTCCGCGCCGCCGTCACCCAGGCATTGGAGCGCGACATCACAGCGGTCGAACACGTCCTGGCCGATACCGGCCGACCCCTTGCGGAGCGCCTCCTCGATGCGTTCGACCAGTGGGCGGGCCGCTACATCGGCCCGCTGACACGCGATGTGGCGATGGTCATCGAGGACAACCCGGGCCTCCTGGGGGAGATCGTCGAGACCACGCCGCAACGTTTCGAGCAACTGATCACAAACGCGATCGCCGTCGAGGCAGGACAAGCGGCGGCCCGCCAAGTCGCCCAGACGATGATCAGCGCATCGACCGGCCTCAAGCACCAGGCCGCATCGCGGGACTTCTACCTCGAACGACTGGAGGTCGCCATCAATCTCCTGGTGCGTTGAAGACGCTCACCGAAGCCGCGGGAGAGAGCCCGGCCGAAGAGCCAGGTCCGCCCACCCGGCCAGATCTGGCACCGATCCCCCGCCGCCGGACGATCCTCTGGCGCCCGGAACGTACGCCAACCCGGCAGGCTTCCACCCCTGTTCGGCCTACTTCAACACGTCTACCCAACAGGGAAGATGACGTACGCGATCAGCTCATCTCGCCGGCTGAGAACGCATCAGCCTTGCATCAGGACCCGGCCGGAGCCCTTGCCCGTCACCCTGACCAACGGAGTCCGGCCCCTCCGCGACCAGGTCCGGCCCTTCCCGGGCTTCAGGTCCTGTCCGGCCTCATCCTCGAAGACCACCCACGCGCCCAGGAGCTGGGCCGTCCTCTTACCCGTGACCACTGCTCCGTCCGCCACAGCTCAACGGCCCGCTCGTCCCGCTCGACCGCCCGGTGCGCGGGGACCTGCGGCGACCAGCCCAGCCGGTGCAGCAGATACGACACCCCACGCGGGGTGTACCGGTGCCCGAACAGCCTGTCGATCAGCTCGGCCACTCTGGCCGGCGTCCACCGCTGGTCCTCCGTCCAGCCGTGCGCCGCCGGCCCCCTTGGACGTCAGGGCCGCGCTGCCGCTCTCACGCCAGGCGCCGTACCAGGCGTACGCCGACTTCCGCGACACCCGCAACCTGCGAGCCACCTCCGGCGGCCGCACCCCCTGCTCGAACATCCCCGCAGCCTCGAAGCGCACCGCTTCACGCTTCGCCCGCCCCGCAGCGGTCAGACCGCCGCCATCCGCGTACCTCATGACGAGGATGTAGCACCGCCAACGCCCGCTGTCACCCCACCCTTTCCACCTCAGCGTCACGATTGGGTGTGTCAATTTAACGGCTGATCTTGGTTGTTGATGGTCAGTTGTTGCTCGGAGTCAGGCGGCCTTCGAAAGCGATCTGGAACGCGTT
>NZ_JBEYFC010000793.1:0-2927 GCF_040634175.1 Streptomyces sp. NPDC007162 | reverse complement strand
ATCACGTCTCCACGGCCTCCAGGTGGGCCCGCACCCGTCCATCCCGGACCCAGCCGCGGGACCGGGCGAAGCCGATCATACCTGGGTCCCGGGGCCCGCCCGATGCACAACTATCCGGTCACGACACGTTGACGGCCGTCCAGGCCGCCGCCACCGCGTTGTACTCGGTGCTGCCCGAGCCGTACAGGGCGGCCGCCGCCGAGAGCGTCCCGGTGCGCGCCGACTTGTAGTTGGTGGTCGACGTGAAGTACGTCGTCAGCGCCTTGTACCAGATCTGCAGCGCCTTGGCCCGGCCGATGCCGGTGACCGTGGAGCCGTTGTACGTCGGGGAGTTGTAGGACACCCCGTTGATCGTCTTCGAGCCGCTGCCCTCGGACAGCAGGTAGAAGAAGTGGTTCGCGACGCCGGACGAGTAGTGCACGTCCAGGTTCTTGACCGAGGACGACCAGTAGTCGGCCGAACCGCCGTCCTTGCTGGGCTTGTCCATGTAACGCAGCGGGGTGCCGTCGCCGTTGATGTTGAGCTTCTCGCCGATGAGGTAGTCGCCGGGGTCGGAGGCGTTGTTGGCGTAGAACTCGACACCGGTGCCGAAGATGTCCGAGGTGGCCTCGTTCAGGCCGCCGGACTCACCGCTGTAGTTGAGGCCGGCGGTGTTGGAGGTGACACCGTGGCTCATCTCGTGGCCGGCCACGTCCAGCGAGGTCAGCGGGTGGGTGTTGCTGGAGCCGTCGCCGTACGTCATGCAGAAGCAGCTGTCGTCCCAGAACGCGTTGACGTAGTTGCTGCTGTAGTGGACGCGGGAGTAGGCGGCGACGCCGTTGTTCTTGATGCCGCTGCGCCCGAAGGTGTTCTTGTAGAAGTCCCAGGTCTCGGCCGCGCCGTAGGCGGCGTCGGCGGCCGCGGTCTGGTCGCTGCTGGAGCTGGAGGCGGTGCCGGTGCCCCAGACGTTGTCCGCGTCGGTGAACAGGGTGCCGGTGCCGGAGGTGCCGCGGGCCAGGTTGTACGTCTTGTGGCCGCCGCGGACGCCGTCGGTCAGCTGGTAGGTCGAGCCCGACAGGGTGGTGTCGAGGCTGACCGACCCCGAGTACAGCGTCTTGCCGGTGCCGGTGACGTTCTCGACGCCCTGGTACTCGAAGAGCTTCTTGCCGGTCGCCGCGTCGGTGATGACGTGCAGCTGGTTCGGGGTGCCGTCGTCCTGGAAGCCGCCGACGACCGTCTCGTAGGCGAGGACGGGGGTGCCGGAGCCGGCCCAGATGACCTTGCGGGCGCCGTCGGCAGCGGACTTGGTGGAGCCCAGCGACTTGGCGACGGTGAGCGCGGCCTTCTCCGCCTTGGCGGTGCTGAGCTGCGGCTTGAGCGAGGCCACCTTGATGGCCGCCTTGTTCGCCCGGGTGACGCCCTCGGACTTGCCGGTCTTCGAGGTGTGCACGACCAGGTCGCCGCCGAGCACGGGCAGACCCGCGTAGGTGCGCTCGTACCGGGTGTGGACGGTGCCGTCGACGTCCTTCACGACGTCCTTGACGACCAGCTTCTCCTTGGCGCCGAGGCCTATCTCCTGCGCGGTCTCGGCGACGTTCGCCTGCGCCTTCTGGATCAGGGCGGTGCGGGCGGAGTTGGAGAGCAGGGTGGGTGCGGCGGCCAGCGGCTGCTTCGCGGCGGCGGTGGCGTTGGTGGTCAGGCCCGTGGTGAGCAGGGCGCCGGCGGCGACAGCGGTGGCGACGGCCAGAGTGGTGCGCTTGTGACGCGCGTAGAGGGGGCTCACTCAAGCTCCTTCATGATGTGGGGAGTCCGGGCTGGAGTGGGGTCACCGGCCCGACTGTGGGGTTGTGAAGTTGCTGTGCTGTGCGGCGGGTGAAGGAAGAGTGACATCCGGGTCGCGTACATGTCAGGACCCTGAAGTGATGTTGGCCGAAAAGCAGGTGTTCGGTGAACGTTGCGGGCGTGTAACCGGGGTGCCGTCGAACGGAGTCGAACCCTCCGGCGGCACCCCGTGCTCACGCCCGTGTGCTGCGGTTTACGGGAAGGTCAGCTTCCAGCTGTTGATCTTCCCGGTGTCCTGTGCGGCCTGGTCCTGGACCTTCAGCTGCCAGGTCCCATTGGCCGATTCCGATGAGGCGTTCACGGTGTAGGTGTCCGTCACGTTGTCCGCCGAGTCGGACGAGCTGAAGTTCTTCAGCCGGTACGACGTCCCGGACGGGCCGACCAGGTCGATCACCAGGTCGCCGCGCCAGGTGTGGCTGATGTTCGGCGTCACCTGGAGGTTGCTCGGCGCGTTACCGGTGCGGCCGGAGACCGTGATCGACGAGGTGACGGCGGGCCCGTTGTCCGGGATCGACACGACGGTGTTGCTCTCGTACGAGGTGCCCGTGCCGCCCCCGCCGCCGCCGGAGCGCGCGCCGACCGCGACGGCCGCCCAGGCGTCCTGCACCGCCTTGTACTCGGCGCTCGTGGTGCCGTACAGCTCACCGGCCGCCGCGAGGGTGCCGGTGCGGGCGCTCGCGTAGTTGGTGGTCGAGGTGAACTTGGTGGTGAGCGCGCGGTACCAGATCTGCAGCGCCTTGTCCCGGCCGATGCCGGTGACCGGAAGCCCGTCCGCGGTGGGCGAGTTGTAGCTGACGCCGTTGATGACCTTGGCGCCGCTGCCCTCGCTCAGCAGGTAGAAGAAGTGGTTCGCGGGACCGGACGAGTAGTGCACGTCCAGGCCGCCGAGCCCCGAGTACCAGCTGTCCTTGGACGCGCCGTCCTTGCTGGGCTTGTCCATGTAGCGCAGCGGGGTGCCGTCGCCGTTGATGTCGATCTTCTCGCCGATGAGGTAGTCGCCGACGTCGGTGGAGTTGTTGGCGTAGAACTCCACGCCGGTGCCCATGATGTCGGAGGTGGCCTCGTTCAGGCCGCCGGACTCACCGCTGTAGTCGAGGCCGGCGGTG
>NZ_JBEYFC010000792.1:0-2933 GCF_040634175.1 Streptomyces sp. NPDC007162 | reverse complement strand
GCCGAGGGCCCGGTGCCGCCTCGGGGAGAGCCTCCTCGGCGGGCGCACCCAGCAGGGCGAGGTGAGCGCCTCGAACCACCGGAGCTTGTACGCGTAGTGCGGGTGGTCCACCTCGCGGCCGTTGGGCACGTACACCGACCAGACGCGGACCGGGCCGCAGGTCGCCGAGATCGCGCGGGGTTCCACGCCGCCGTCGTAGCCCGTGTCGCCGGGCAGGCCCTTGACGACGTCCTCCAGGCCGGCCTTGGAGAGCACCGCCACGCCGTTCCACCTGCCGGTGGCGTGGACCGCCGCCTCGTAGCCCAGCTCGCGCAATGGCCCGAACGGGAACTGCTCCTCGGCGACCTTGGCCTCCTGGAGGCAGAGCACGTCGGTGCCGCTGCTCTCCAGCCAGGCCAGGAGCCTCGGCAGGCGGGCGGTGATCGAGTTCACGTTCCAGGTCGCGATGCGCATGCCTGACAACCTACCGGGCGCCTCTGACAACCTGCCTCAGACGTCCGCCGAGGTCCCCGGCGCCAGCCGCCGGTGGTCCGCGCCGCCCAGGGCCCCGATCTGGTGGTCGTAGATCGGCCGGGCGAGATCGGTGAGCAGGGCGTCGTGGATGTCGTAGGCGCGCTGCGGCTTCACCTCGCGGACGTAGTCGATGACCTCGGAGATCTTGTTCCAGGGGGCCATCACCGGGAGCATCAGCGTCTGCACGGGGCGGTCGGGGACGGTGAGGGCGTCGCCGGGGTGGAAGAGCCTGCCGTCGTCGATCAGGTAGCCGACGTTCGTGATGCGCGGGATGTCCGGGTGGATCACCGCGTGCAGTTCGCCGTGCACCTGGACGTCGAAGCCGGCCGCGGTGAACGCGTCACCGTGGCCGACGGTGTGCACCCGGCCCGGGAAGGCGGCCGCGAGCCGGTCGGCGACGGACTTCAGGGTCCAGACCTCGGTGGCCGGGTCGGCCTCCAGCGCCGCCCGCAGCCGGCCCTCGTCGAAGTGGTCGGGGTGCTCGTGCGTGACCAGGATCGCGTCCGCGCCGACGGCCGCGTCCTGCTCGCTGAACCCGCCGGGGTCGAGGACGAGCGTGCGCCCGTCCTTCTCCAGGCGCACGCACGCATGCGACTTCTTGGTGAGCTTCATGGTGACCATCCTGCCCCCACGGCGGCCCTCAGTCCTCGGGAGTGGTCTCCTCCCGGATGACCTGCTGGGCGACCCGGAAGGCACTGCTCGCCGCCGGCATCCCGCAGTACACCGCCGCCTGCAGCAGCACTTCCTTGATCTCGTCCGGGGTCAGACCGTTGCGCAGGGCCGCCCGGACGTGGAAGCCCAGTTCCTCCAGGTGGCCACCCGCGACCAGCGCGGTGAGCGTGACACAGCTGCGCGAACGCCGGTCGAGTCCGGGCCGGTCCCAGATCTCGCCCCAGGCGTAGCGGGTGACGAGGTCCTGGAAGTCCCCGGAGAACTCGTCGGCCTGCGCCAGCACCCGGTCCACGTGCGCGTCCCCGAGCACCTCCCGGCGGACCTTCAGCCCCGCGTCGTACGGGTCGGGCCGGCCGAACGGCTGCGGCGCCGCGGCGGCCGGGGCGATCTCGGCGATCGGCTTGACCTGGGGTGCCACCTGGGGCGTGGGCTGGAGCACGACCTGGGGTCCGGCGGCCGGCACCGGTTGGGCGGGGGCGGCCGGAATGGCCATCTGGCCGGTGGTGGAGTCGAAGGCGGGCTGCCAGGCGGTGGAGAAGTGCCGGACGAGCAGGTCGGTGACGGCGGCGGGCTGCTCGACGGGGACCAGGTGGGAGGCGCCGGGTACCACCGCGAGCCGGGCGTCCGGGATCCCGGCGACCAGGGTACGGGCCTCGGCGGGGCCGGTGACCTGGTCGTCCGAGCCGACCAGGACGAGCGTCGGCACGCCGATCCGGCCGAGCTCCGTGCGGACGTCGAAGCCGGCCAGCGCCTCGCAGGCGGCGATGTAGCAGCCGGGGTCGGTGGTGCGCACCATCTGCACGGCCCACTCGGTGATGGCGGGCTGCGCCGCGGCGAAACCGCCGGTGAACCAGCGGTCGGGCGAGGTCCGGGCGATCGGGTCGAGACCGTTGGTCCGCACGATCACCCCGCGCTGGCGGAACTCGTCCGCCGTCCCGAACCGGGGCGATGCGGCGACCAGCGCGAGCGAGGCGATCCGTTCCGGGTGCCGCAGGGCCAGCTCCATGCCGACGGCACCGCCGAGCGCACAGCCCGCGTAGCCGAAGCGCTGCACGCCGAAGGAGTCGAGGGTGAGCAGCAGCCGGGCGGTCAGCTCGGCGACGGAACCGGCCGGGTGCGCCGGCGCGCCGCCGTGCCCGGGCAGGTCGTAGCGGAAGACCCGCCACTGCTGGGTCAGCTCCGGGATCTGCCGGTCCCACATGTGCCATGTGGTACCCAGTGAGGGACCCAAGATCAGGACCGGAGCGTCTTCTGGCCCGTCAAAGCGGTATTGCAGGGTGTTCGGGGGTGTCTCACTCACGCCCCAGACCCTCTCACGTCTCACGGACGCCCCTATAACGCAGGGGTGCGGGAAACCGGTCTGACCAGGTTGAAGACCTCGCGGGCCGCATATCGCTTGAGGCATCGGATGATCTCACGTCGGGTCTTGCCCTCCTGGGTGCGGCGTTCGCAGTACGCCTGGGTGCGCGGGTCGTGGCGCAGCCGGGTGAAGACGATGCGGTGCAGGGCGGCGTTGGCCTGCCGGTCGCCGCCGTAGTTGAGCCGGCGCGTGCTCCGACGGCCAGAGGAGTACTCGATGGGGCTGACTCCGCAAAGGGCAGCAAAGGACGCTTCGGTGTTCAGCCGCTCGGGGTTGTCCCCCATGGTGATCAGGAGAGTGACCGCGCTGTCCGGACCGATACCCACCGGTACGAGCAGCTGTGGGGCGTGACGTTCGACGAGCCGGGTCAGGCGTTGATTCAGCTCAT
>NZ_JBEYFC010000791.1:0-2944 GCF_040634175.1 Streptomyces sp. NPDC007162 | reverse complement strand
GCCTGGACGCCGGACGACGAGTCGGCGGGGTCGCGGGCGGCGGCCGGCTCGCGCGATCCGGCCCGGACGCCGGGTGGGAGGTCGGTGGGGGTGCGGGAGGCGGGTGGCTTCGGGGTGGGGGACGGGTCGGGGCTCATGGGGTGGGCCGCCCGGCTTCCTGCCGGTCGTTGCCCGGTCGGGTGGGAAGGGGGCGGTGGGGCGGGAGGGGGCCGGCGGTCACCGTGGGGTGCCAGCCGTCCCTGGCCAGCGCCCGGGTCAGGGCGTCGACGACGCGTGCGTCGAAGTGGCGGCCGGCGCACCGCCGTAACTCCGCCACCGCGACCGGCACCGGCCGGGCCCGGCTGTAGGACCGGGTGGAGGTCATCGCGTCGAACGCGTCGGCCACGGCCACCACCCGCGCGCACTCGGGGATCTGCCCGCCCGCCAGTCCGTACGGGTAACCGCTGCCGTCGATGCGCTCGTGGTGGTGGAGGATCGCCGCGCGGGCCTCGCCCAGGAAGGAGATCCCGCGCACCATCTCGTGGCCGTACTCGGGATGGAGTTCGATGATCCGCCGTTCGTCCGGCGTCAGCGGTCCGTCCTTGCGGAGCAGTCGCGTGGGGACGCCGAGCTTCCCGACGTCGTGCAGGATCCCGGCGAAGCGCAGCACCTCCACCCGCTCCTCGGGCATCCCCAGTTCGCGGGCGATCATCACGGAGGCCTGGCCGACCCGCTCGCTGTGCCCGCGGGTGTACCCGTCCTTGATGTCGACGGCCTGGACGAGCGCGCGGATGGTGGCCTGATGGGCGGCCCGTTCCCGGTGGTACTGGGCGAACACCCACCAGGAGACGCCCATCGGCAGCAGCACGAGCAGCGCGGCGACCGGGCCGTACGGGCTGCGCCAGAGCACGGCCATCATCAGCCCGGCGAGCCCGTGCACCCCGATCGGCGCGAGGGAGCGGGAGAACAGGCCCTGCCAGGCCCGGCGGACAGGAACCCTCCCCCACTGCCCGAAAGGCGTGGCAGGTGCCCCCATGGCCAGCGCGAGCATCCCGCCGTCCAGGAGTGCGAGCACCCCGCAGAACGCCAGGACCGCCGCGGCGCACGGCAGCAGCGCGTACGGGAAGTCGGAGCCGGCCACCGCGTCGCAGCCGCCCAGCACCCGGTGCACCCGTCCCGCGGCCCACACGGCGAGGGCCAGTTCGGCGGCCCGCCAGATGCGGCGCGGCGCCTGCGGCCGGTGCGCGGCCGGCGAGAGCAACACCCCGGGCAGCGGCACGAGGGCGGCGGCCGGTGGTGACAGCAGGAAGGCACCGGCGAGCAGCACGGGGTAGAAGGTCCCGCCGAGCCGCTGCCGTCCGACGCGTTCGCAGGCCGCGTAGAGCACGGCCAGCAGGGCGACAGCCCAGCAGGGTGTACCCATGACGCCCCTCCCCCGACCGTGCCTGTCCAGGCTCCGGAGCCTAGGGCGACAGCCGGAGGGTCTGGGAGGTCATGACCGGAGGATTAGCACATTCGGGTGACAGACCACCCGTGGCGGAACTCCTCGAAGGAGGACGTTCAGCTCTCCTGGGGGGTGGCCGGGGCGACCGTCACGTCGCTCTCCGGGACGGTCTGGCCCGAACGGATCAGGTCCAGCCGCCCCAGCACCTTGGCCCGCAGGTCGCTCGGTACGTCGTCGTGCCCGCAGCACCTCTTGACCAGCTTCTTCACGGCCTGCTCCAGCCCGTACTTCTCCAGGCAGGGCGAGCACTCGTCGAAGTGCTGCTTGAACTTGACGCGATCCATGTCCGGCATCTCACTGTCGAGGAACTCGTAGAGATGATCGAGTACCTCACTGCAGTCCGTCTCGTGCGGCTCTCCGCAGCTCATGAGCCCGAGCCTTTCGCTTCGTTCGACTCTCCGGCGCCCGCCGGGACGAGCCCGCGCTCACGCGCGTAGTCCTCCAGCATGCCGCGCAGTTGACGGCGGCCCCGGTGCAGCCGGGACATCACCGTACCGATGGGTGTCCCCATGATGTCGGCGATCTCCTTGTACGCAAAGCCCTCGACGTCGGCGAGATAGACGGCGATGCGGAATTCCTCGGGGATCGCCTGCAGCGCTTCCTTCACGTCCGAGTCGGGCAGGTGGTCGAGCGCCTGCGACTCCGCGGAGCGCAAGCCCGTCGACATGTGCGACTCGGCACGGGCGAGCTGCCAGTCCTCGATCTCCTCGGCCGCGGAGCGCTGGGGTTCGCGCTGCTTCTTGCGGTACGAGTTGATGAACGTGTTGGTGAGGATGCGGTACAGCCACGCCTTGAGGTTGGTGCCCTCCCGGAACTGGTGGAAGGACGCGTACGCCTTGGCGTAGGTCTCCTGCACCAGGTCCTCGGCGTCGGCCGGGTTGCGTGTCATGCGCAGCGCGGCGGAATACATCTGGTCGAGGAATTCGAGCGCGTCCCGTTCGAAGCGCGCGGTGCGCTCCGCGGTCGACTCCGCGCCCACGCCCCGGCCCTCGGGCAGCTCCGCCTGACCGTTGTCGGTCCCTGCGTCGGTACCGGTGACCGGACCCACCTCCTCAAGTTCCCGGGCGGGACCAAAACCGATCCCACTCGACTCGGAGGATAGAACACGACCCGTGCCTCCCGCCGCTCGAATAGGAGCGGTCTTGGCCGCATGCAGCACCGTCCAGTCCAGGTCAGCGCTGCGCTCACGGCTCGGGCAGATGGTCGAACCCATGCGGCGGACTTCCTCTCCTTCGGCGTCGACGCTGGTGTCCCAGCACGTCTGTCCGCCACAACAGTGGTCCATCACGCAACATTCCCGGCCGTCACCCGAGGGCCGGGATCCATACGGCGACCGCATCCGTGATGATGGTCACTGCCCTTTCCTGCCCGATGTCTGCCCTCCCCCACGCTCGGCTCCGCTCGCGCGGGGGGACCCCCATGGGCACCGCGAAGCCGTGATCGGCGCCCGGCACCTCCACC
>NZ_JBEYFC010000790.1:0-2949 GCF_040634175.1 Streptomyces sp. NPDC007162 | reverse complement strand
TGGGGGCCGCCGGGGGGCCGGGGGGGGGGGTACGGCGGGGCGGCCGGCGAACCACCCGCGGTGTCCGCCGGCCGCCCGG
The DNA here is from genome assembly GCF_040634175.1 of Streptomyces sp. NPDC007162. Taxonomy (NCBI): domain Bacteria; kingdom Bacillati; phylum Actinomycetota; class Actinomycetes; order Kitasatosporales; family Streptomycetaceae; genus Streptomyces; species Streptomyces sp. NPDC007162. Next base: position 2,870 of record NZ_JBEYFC010000790.1, on the reverse strand, counting down.
CGTGGTCAGCGCTTGGTGTAGATGAAGCCGACCTTGTCGAGCTCGTCGCCGGAGCGGCCGTGGAAGCCGGCGATCTGCCAGCCAGACGGGGCGGTGCGGGTCACGCAGTCCGAGGTCGTCGCACCACCGGCGAGGGTGCGGCCCAGGTTGGTGGTGAACTTCGCGTAGAAGATGCGGGTGGTGTTGTTGTACTTGCCCTCGCACAGGTTCGCCGTCGTCACGTACTCGTTGCTGCCCAGCGTCAGCGAGGACGCCGTGCCGCCGGTGCCGCCGTGGGTCAGCGCCGTGCCGTCGGAGAGCGTGATGCCGACCTGGTCGACGCGGGAGCCGGAGCGCAGCGAGATGGTCGTGGCGCGGGCACCGGCGGCCACCTTGTCGATGTCCTGGTAGTAGTCGCCGTGCGGACCGCCGAACTGGTCGCTCAGCTGGAAGTCGGGGTTCTGCGACCAGGAGAAGCCGACCGTGATCGGGTCGTGGTCGGAGAGCATCAGGCCGTCGCTGGTGAGGAACTTGGCGTGCTCGTTGTTGTACGAGGTGGCGTTCAGGTTCACCAGCTTGCTGCCGCGGTACAGGACCTTGTCCACGACCTCGCAGGTGTTGGGCACGGTCGCCCCGGACTGGTCGCAGACGAGCGCGTCGCTGCCCTTGGCCGGTGCGCTGCCGCCGCGGATCAGCTGCACCCAGGCGTCGGTGAGGCCGTTGGCCGAGGCGAACTCCGCGATGGTGTCGGCGGAGCGGGTGTAGCGGGTGTTGGTGTCACCCATGACCACGACCGCGTTGCCGGCCGAGTGCGTGCTGATGAAGGAGGTCAGCTGGCTGAGGTTGTCGGCCCGGGACGCCTCGTCGCCGTCGTTGGTGCCCGCGTTGGTGTGCAGGTTGTAGAAGTCGACGTAGACGCCCTCGGCGAGCCGCTCGCGCATGAAGGTGAAGCCCTTCGGCGTGAGGCAGTCGCCCGAGTCGATCTGGCAGGAGTTCCAGCCGACGCGCTCGAAGTCGTCGCCGTCCCAGGCGTAGTTCGAGACGGTGTTGAGTCCGCTGCCGATGCCCGCGCCGCCGCTGGTCGCCGTGCGGTACGGGTGGGTGTCGGTGGCGTAGAGGTACGCGTGGTAGTTGAAGTCCTCCTCGACGTTGACGATGTCGTACGGCGCGATCCGCTTGCCGATCTCGGTGGTGCTGGTGTCGCGCGGCGTGGGTGCGCTCGACAGGCCTTGGGGAAGCCCGGCGACGTTGTACGTGAGCACGCTGAACGTGCCCGAGCCGGCCGCTGCGGCCGGAGTGGCCGTCGCCGTGAGCCCGCCGAGGGCGGCGACCGCGGCCGCCAGGCAGGCAACGAGTCTGCGCATGGGGGTGTCTCCTACGGGGAGGTGTGCGCTGAGGGTTGTGGGCATGCCAAAAGGCAAGGCAAAACGTAGCGGCAAACGCTTTCTCCGCACCCCATCGGTGACCTATGAATCGGCGAATTCCAGGTGACGCCGGGAAGATCGACTTCGGTATGGCAGGAGGGGTGGCTGTTACTCACTTTCGGGTGACGTGCCATCTGATGTCCGGGTGCGTTGTGATGTCCGGCGGGCGTCAGTGGCCTTTGCCTGTGGGCTTTTCACTCCTTTTCAGGCGTCAATTCCGTATATTCACGCTTTGAATGCACCTTGCATCTTAGAGTCATGACAAAGTGTTGGATCTGTAATGGGTCAGGTGTGTGTCCCACATCACGGTCGGCGGGGTTGCAGGGTGTGAGTGCGCGGCCGCCCGGTCGCCAGCTCGCACACCCTGCAAGGGGGACTCAGTGTCCGCTTCCGTTACCGTGACCGCCCGCCGTCTCGGCTCCGCCACCGCCGTCGCGGCCGCCCTGGTGGGAGCGCTGGCCCTGCCGGCCGCGGCCGCCGCCCCGCACCGCGGCCCGGTCGTCATCAGCGCCGTTCAGCACGATGTCCAGGGCCGTGAGGTCCACTCCAACCGTGCCCTGAACCGGGAGTGGGTGGACGTCACCAACACCACCCGCCGGGACGTCAACCTGAGCGGCTGGACGCTGTCCGACGCGTCAGGTCGTACCTACACCTTCCACCACTACCGGCTGTCCGGCCGTGCCACGGTCCGCGTCCACACCGGAGTGGGCCGGGACACCGACAAGGACCTGTACCAGGACCGGCGTGACTCCGTGTGGAACCGCAATGCCGACACGGTCACCCTGCGGGACGACCACCGGGACCTCGTCGACGCCGTCACCTGGGGCCACCGCCACCGTGACGCGGACGGCGGTCGGCACCGCAACGCGGGCGGCGGCGACCACCGGGGCGACGAGCGGGGCGGGAGCCACCGCGGTGACGAGCGGGGAGGGAACCACCGCGGCGACGACGGCCGGCACGCCCGCCGCTGACGCCGCACGCTGACGGCGGCCCGCGCATCCCAGCCGGGGTGTGCGGGCCGCCGTGCCGCGGTCACCCCTGGACGACGGGTCCGTTCACGGTGGACGCGAAGACGGTCTCGCCGTCCTGCCGGCCGACGACCGTCACGGTCGCCGTGCCGTCGCCGCGGGACGTCACACCCGTCACGTCGATCCAGCAGGGGCTGTCGAGTTCGACGTAACGGTGGAACTCCGTGGCCGTACTCGCCGGTATCAGCGTGCGCGGTGCCAGTCGGGCGCAGGCCGCCTGTCGGGCGCCTTCCAGCAGCACCATGCCGGGCAGGTGGTCGCCGCCGTGGTCGAACAGGATCGGGTGGCCGAGGTCCGGGGTGAGCAGCCAGCGGTCCGGGTCGCCGGTGGGTGTGAGCACCACGTCGGCGGGAGAGGTGCGGCCCACCGCGGCCGGCGCCATCGGGCCGGCCGCGACCACGGTGCCCTCCGAAGTCCCGCCCCTACCCGTCCGGTTGGC
>NZ_JBEYFC010000789.1:0-2956 GCF_040634175.1 Streptomyces sp. NPDC007162 | reverse complement strand
TAAGTACCGCGCGGGCGCCCCCCGGCCCCCCCCCCCCCGCCCGGAGGAGCGGAGCGACGACGGGTGCTTGAACCAGTAGAGAAAGTTGTAACTCACTCGGGCCTGTGGGGCTGTCCGATCCCGGTAGATGCTTGACAGTTCGGTCCCAGCTGATGGTTGACAGTGGCCGTGTTCGGGTTTTCTGTGCGCGTCGTTGCGGTGCGTGTGGGGAGGCTGGGATTGGCGCTGGTGGAGTTGTCGGTTGTCGAGCAGAGATACCGGGCTGTCCTTGCGGTGCTGGCGGGTGCGACGGTGACGGAGGTCGCCGCGTCGCTGGGGGTGTCGCGGCAGACGGTCAGCGGCTGGAAGTCGAGGTATGAGGCTTCGGGTCTGGCGGGGTTGGCGGATCGTTCGCGAAGGCCGGCGTCGTGTCCGCATCAGGCGTCTGCCGAGGTCGAGGCGGCGGTGTGTGAGTTGCGGCGCAAGCATCCGAAGTGGGGTCCGCGGCGGATCGCTCATGTGCTGGAGAAGTCCGGGGCAGTGAGCCCGGTGCCGTCGCGGATGACCGTGTATCGGATCCTGGTCCGTCATGGGCTGGTGGAGCCGGGGGTGCGGCGGAGGAAGCGGTCGGATTACAAGCGCTGGCAGCGGGACCGGCCGATGCAGCTGTGGCAGATGGACATCGTCGGCGGCGTGATGCTGGTCGACCCGGTCACCGGGGAGCTGACCGAGGCGAAGGTCGTGACCGGTGTGGACGACCATTCCCGGTACTGCGTGATCGCGTCGGTGGTCGAGCGGGCGACCGGGAGGGCGGTCTGCGCGGCCTTCGCCCGGGCCTTGCAGGCGTTCGGGGTGCCGGAGGAGGTGCTGACCGACAACGGCAAGCAGTTCACCGACCGGTTCGGGCAGGGCGGTGAGGTGTTGTTCGACCGGATCTGCCGGGAGAACGGGATCGCGCACCGGCTCACCCGGCCGGCGTCGCCGACCACGACGGGCAAGGTCGAACGGTTCCATCAGACCCTGCGGCGCGAACTCCTGGACGACTGCGGCGCGTTCGAGAGCATCGAGGCCGCTCAGGCGGCACTGGATGCGTGGGTGGAGGAATACAACTCCTCGCGTCCGCATCAGGCGCTGGACATGCAGTCTCCGGGCGACCGGTTCACCCCGGTTGCAGAGAAGGAACGGGACGTACTGGGCCTGAGGGTGCCCGGGGTGCTCGCGCTGGTGCCCGAGCAGCGGACGGCTCCTGCGGTGACGTCGGACCCGGCCGAAGCGCCGCCTGTCCCTGCCCCTCTTCCCGAGGTGGTGCAGGTGGACGAGGGCGGGCCGGTGGAGTTCGAGCGGGTGGTGCCTGCGAGTGGGAATCTGCAGGTCGCGGGCAAGCAGTTCTGGCTCGGACCGGCCCGCTCAGGACTGACGGTGACCTTCTGGGCCGACACCTCGGTGATTCATCTGCTGATCGCGGGAGCACGGGTCAAGACCGTGCGGTCGCATCTGTCGGTGGCGGATCTGGGACGGCTGGCCGCCCAGGGCGGACGTGCTGCCGGGCCGGCCCCGCTTCCGGTCGGTGACGGGGCGGCGTTCGAGGTGGACCGGGTCGTGAACAACAGCGGCCTGGTGGGCCTGGGCGGGCACCAGGTGCTGGCGGCGGAGATCCTCGGCGGTCGCCAGGTGGGTATCCGCATCGATGAGGAGACGCTGTCGTTCTTCGATCCGTCCTCGCGGGAACTGCTGCGGGTGCGGCCCAACCCGCTGACCAGTGAGGAAGTCCGAAGGCTGCGGGGCCTGCGTCCGGCCGGACCGCCGCCGCGTCCGGGCATCGAGCCCGTGCGGGTGCAGCGGCGGGTCAGCGCGGTGGGCACCGTCATGGTCTGTCGGCAGGTCGTCTCCCTCGGCCGTCCGTACGCGGGGCAGACCGTGACCGTCCACGTGTCGGACACGACGATCAGCGTCGAGCTGGACGGCCAGATCCGGGTGATCCGGCGCACGACCGACGTCCCGGTCCGTAACGTGAAAGCGAACAAGCCCCACGGGGCTCCCTACGTTGTCTAGGCCCACCGTCAAACATCACCTGGGACCAGAACGTCAGGCATCAGCTGGGATCCGACACGGGCCTGTGGGGCTTGAAGGTGTATGCGCAGGCTGGGAGTTCGGCGTCTTGGCGGTGGGCCAGTGGCAGGAAGATGACCGGCCGGATCGTCCATGTGATGCGGGTGCTGGCCTGGGTGACCGACACGGTGCAGGGTTCTAAGCGGAGCAGGGCTCGTCGTGTTTCGGCGCGGCCGTCGTGGAGCCAGACCCAGACCTCGTCGGAGGTGTCTGGGTCGAGTGCGGGTGAGATGGTGCGGAGTGCGATGGCGACCCATCTGTCTGCCTGGGGTGCGGAGTAGGCGTCGAAGGATGCCCGGAGTGCCGGCCACTGCATGCCGTCGGTGGGGTCCTCGGTCCAGCACTCGCACCAGAAGCCCCGTCGGGGTTTGTCCATCAGCACGGGTGGCCTCCCCGCTGGGCGTTAACGAAGAGTTCCGCGGTGACTGTGTAGCCGCCACCTGCGCCCTGGACGATGACCCTGTGTGCGAGGGCGCTGACCATGCCCAGTCCTCGGCCGTGCTCGGCGTCCTGGTCCTGGTGCTCGACCTTCGGGGCGCCGCCGCCTCCGTCGTCTGTGACCGAGAGTGCGATGACCTGTGGTGCCACTGCCAGGGCCAGGTGGAAGCTTCCGCGTTCCCCTCCGCTGCTCGTGTGGAGGAGCGCGTTGGTGCTGAGCTCGCTCACGATCAGGGCTGCGTCGTCCGCCAGGGGCGATCCGCGCAGGATGTCTCTCGTCCAGCGGCGGGCCCGGCTGACCTCTTCCGGAAATCCTGGGCAAGTCAGTCCCCAGACTCGGACTCGACTCGTATACTCGTGCATACAAGTTCCTTCGTGCTGGTAGGCCGCCATGTGCAGCGGGTTCGGGCTAGACGAGTTTCACGCCGTC
>NZ_JBEYFC010000788.1:0-2971 GCF_040634175.1 Streptomyces sp. NPDC007162 | reverse complement strand
GACGTCTTCAGCAAGGGCTTCATCTGCCCGAAGGGCGCCTCCTTCGGCGCCGTGGACGCCGACCCCGACCGCCTGCGCACCCCCCTCGTCCGCCGAAACCCTCCGCCGGGAGGGCCACATCGGCCCCCTCACCCTCATGGGTGACGAACCCGCCGCCCCCTACGACCGCCCGCCCCTGTCCAAGGAGATCCTCTCCGGCGCCTGGAGCCCCGACCGGCTGCCGCTGCGCACCCCTGCCGACCTCGACGCCCTCGACCTGGACGCCCGCTACGGCCACGAGGCCATCGGGGCGGACGTCGCGGCCCGGACAGTGCTGCTGTCCGACGGCTCCGAAGTGCCGTACGACGGACTGGTCGTGGCCATCGGAGTCCGCCCCCGGCGTCTGCCTGGCCCACCGGCCCACGTCCTGCGCACCCTGGACGACGCCCTCGCCTTCAAGGACCGCCTCGGCCCCGGCCGCACCCTGGCCGTCGTCGGCGCCGGATTCCTCGGCGCCGAAGCCGCCGCCGTGGCAGCCGGCCTGGGCACCCACGTGACCCTCCTGGAACCCGCGCCCGTCCCGCTGGCCCACGCGGTCGGCGAGGACGTCGGCCGCATGCTCGCCCAGGCCCACGTGGACCACGGCGTGGACCTGCGCACCGGGACCAGGGTCAGCGAGATCGTCCCCGGCGGCGTACGCCTCGACGACGGCAGCACGGTGCAGGCCGACACGGTGCTGGTGGCCGTCGGCTCCCGGCCCAACACCGAGTGGCTGACCGGCAGCGGGCTGGGCCTGGACGACGGGCTGGTCTGCGACGCGTACTGCGCCGCCGCGCCCGGGGTGTACGGCGCGGGTGACGTGGCCCGCTGGCACAACCCGCTCTTCGACACGTCGATGCGGATCGAGCACCGCGCGAACGCCGCCGAGCAGGGCATGGCCGCCGCCCGCAACCTCCTGGGCGCCCAGCGTCCCTTCGCGCCCGTCCCCTACTTCTGGTCCGACCAGTACGACATGAAGATCCGCGCCTACGGCTACCTGCGCGGCCACGACGAGATGCGGATCGCCGAAGGCAGCCTGGAACAACAGAAGTTCACCGCTGTCTACCGCACCGGTGACCACCTCGCCGGCGTCTTGACCGTCGGCATGCCACCCAAGAGCATCCGCCCCTGGCAACAGGCCCTCGCCGCCCGCACGCCCTGGCGGCAGGCCGTGTCCCTCCTGGAAGGAGCGGCAGCATGAGCAGCACCACCGGACCATAAGGGCGCGGCGTCGTCGTCACCGGCGCCGGGTCGGGGATCGGACGCGCCACGGCGCTGCGGTTCGCGCAGCTCGGCGACAAGGTCCTCGTCGCCGAGCTCAACGCCGACGGCGCCGAGGCGGTCGTCAAGGAAATCGAAGCGGGCGGCGCCACCGCCCGCGCACACCGCTCCGTTCCTGCTCACCCACGCCGCCCTGCCCCACCTGCTGGCCCGTGGCGACGGCGCCATCGTCAACGCGGCCTCGGAGGCGGCCCTGCGCGGCAGCGCCGCCGGCATCGCGTACAGCGTCTCCAAGCACGGGATCATCGGCCTGACGAAGTCAACCGCGGTTCATGTACCAGGACCGTGGCGTCCGCGTGAACGCCGTCGCCCCCGGCGGCACCCGGACCCACATCACCGACACGGTCACCTTCGATGCGGCCGCCACGAGTCGGCAGGCCGGACGGTCGTCCGGTCCCTGCGGATCCTGGCGCCCGGCACGGTGCCGGTGCCCGAGCCGGCCGACGTCGATCCGGAGCCCGCGACCGCGCCCGCCGGTCCGCCGCGTACCCGAGAGACCGCCTCGGCCGGCTACCGCCGCGCGCTCGCCGCGCACCAGGAGGCGGCGCCGCCGTCGCGGGTGGACCCGCACATCGCGGAAGCGGTGGAGCGGCAGACCGCTGCGATGCGGGAGCTGTCCCGCCGCGCGTTTCCCGAGCCCGACGTCGTGTCGGACGGTGCGCCGGCTTCGATCGAGCAGGTCCGTGCCGAGCGCCGTCGTCAGGCCGACGTCTCCCGCGCCGCGGCCCTGCGCCGGGCCCGCGCGGAGAAGCCCGCAACGCTGCCCAGCAAAGACGTGCTCCAGTCGTTGGGTAGAACGGCATGACCAGCAGAACGGAGACGGATATGACGGATCAGGTGGCGGCATCGCCCTCGCGTACGGGGCCCTCTGGCTGGTGAACGCCCCTGGTGACACGATGAGTTGGCACGATCGGCGAGACGCGACGGGAGCGTTTGTGCAGGCTGACAGGCGGCGGTGCTGAGCAGTGCGGAGTCGGAGGAGCCGCTGATGCTGCTGATGGAGGCCATCGAGTTGGACGTGTTCCGCCACCGCTACGAGGGCGAGACCTTCTGGTGCGGGACTTTGCTCGGTGGCTGCGGTGGTCAGTTGACCACGAAGTTGTACACGGACCTTCTCTGAACTGACACCGTGTCCACATGTGATGGAAGCGTGCGGTCAGTTCACGGATAGCCAGCTCGTCAGCAACCCTGTCAGACACGTGGATGCCTCCCTCGCCACGGGATCAAGCCTGAGCTTGAGGCGCCGCCGGGCTCCAAGGCCATCGGCGGCGCCGTCATGCGCCGCCCACACCGCGTTGTTCACCGGGGGTACCCCGGCGGTCGGCCGGCAGGTGCGGCGTGGCCGCTCCGGGGCACTGTTTCCAGAAGCCCTCGAGGACGTACGGGTCCTTCACCTCGTCGAAGCCGATGGGGCGGAGTGTGTAGTCGCAGGTGAGGGTCCGGTACGGGCTGGTCAGGCTGCGTGCTTCCCACGCGGTGACGTCCTCGTGCAGCTCGGTCTTGTGGATCAACTCCCGCGCGATCGCACCCAACCCCCAGCAGGGCCGTCGCCGGCAGGAAGTCCCCTGACCCGACCAGCTTCTGCACGTAGGTGATGGCCTGGCCCAGCTCCTCGTGCGTGATGCCGTGCCTGAGCGCCACGTCCCCGAACGCCTTCTGAAGATCGTCGAAC
>NZ_JBEYFC010000787.1:0-2972 GCF_040634175.1 Streptomyces sp. NPDC007162 | reverse complement strand
GGCCGGTGCGCTCCGTCTCGGTGTCGCCCGCGCGCTGAACGAGGCCGACGTCGACAACAACCGCGGCCCGCTCAAGAAGTCCGGCCGCCTCGGTCCGCGCGCCCAGTGGACCGCCGGCGAACCGGGCGTGCCGGGCCAGCGCCCAGCTGATCCCGGCCTCGCCGAAGGCGAAGCCGAAGCTCTCTGGCGCACCGTCACCGGGCCGGCCGGCCGGCGCAAGCCCCAGCAACCGTTCGGCGATCCGGTCGGCGAGGTCGGCGGCCTGGGGCAGCCCGCGCTCGCGGTACACCGCGAGCAGGGCGGCGAGCGCTCCGGCCAGGCCGGCCGACACGCCCGGTGGGGTGTCGTCGCCGAGCGCCGCCAGCGCCAAGGCGTCCAGCGCCGTCGGCAGGCACCCGGCGAGGTCGTCGTCAACCAGGGTGGCCACCCGGGCGAGCGCGTAGCAGACTCCGCCCAGGCCTTCGAAGCCGCCCGGGCCCACGGCCCGGCTCAGGGCCGGGTCGGCGGCCATCGCGGCGACGAGTTCGGGCACCGGGGCGAGCGCCGCCCGGGCCAGCTCGGTGTGCCGGGCGGAGCCGGTGAGCGCGCCGAGCTGGGCCAGGAACAGGGCCACCCCGCTGTATCCCTGGGCCAGCCCGGCGCCCATGGGCAGCACCGTCCAGCGGTCGTCGACCGCCTCCAGGCCGACCCAGTTGGCCCGGCCGTGTCCGCCGACGGCCCGGCCGGCGATCTCGTCGGCGATCCCGGAGGCGGCGGCCAGCAGCGCGGAGGGTTCCGGCAGGACGGCGGGAGCGGGACTGGCCCGGCGACTCACCCGGTGGTGGCGTCCGGCGGCGCACGGCTCCGCGGACGCCAGGGTGGCCGAGATGATCCATTCCTGGGCACGGCGGTCGACGGTGCTCATGGCGGCGAGCTTCGCCCGTGAGGAGGCGAGGCCGGAGGTGTCCAGGACACCGCTCACCGGGCTCCCGTCCGAGGCGAAGACCTCCGGTGAGCCGGGCCGGTGGAAGAAGACGGGGACGTCGCCGTCCCACAGGTCGGCGATCTCGTACTCGATCAGGGCCTGGCGGGCCGGGTCGCCGTCCGAATCGGCCCACAGCACCGCGAACATGGCATCCCGGTCGAGCCCGTCGCGCAGCACCTGCGGATGGGTCGCCTCCTCCAGCAGGGTGGCGTACAGCATCGTCGGCCGGAGCACGAGCCGACCGACCGCGTCCCCGCCGGCGCCCAGCGGCCCGGCCGGCGTGGACAGTTCGTCGCGGTGCCGGACGACGGCGTCGTACCCGGTGCGGAATCCCGCCAGGACCGCGGCCACCCGGTCGGCGCTGCCGGGGCCGGCCGCGGCGCTGTAGGGACGGTTCAGCGCGCCGGTGAACGGCGCCGGGCGGCGCACCATCCGCATCTCGTCCGTGCCGGCGTCCTCCCAGACCATCCGGGTATCGGGGGACTCCCCGCCCGGTGCACCGCCCAGCGCGGAGACGTCGACCGCGCCCAGCTCTCCCATCAGGAGCTGCGGCAGCAGGCAGGTGCGGTGCACCGAGGAGGCGTGTGCCCCGGCGGCCGGATCCGGCCGGGTGGTCCCGCCCTCCCGCAGGACGGGGTGCAGCAGTGTCTCGACGTCGACCAGCACGGGCTGGTCGCCGTGCGCGAGGACGTTCTCGTAGTGCAGGTCCACCCCTTCGAGGGTGTAGGCCAGCGCGATCAGCACACCCTGCCGACGGTGGAACCGGTCGATCTCGGCCAGCGAACGGCACGTCCGGTGGTCGATGTACTCCAGCCACCCGTAGCCGTCGCCGGCCACCCAGCGCGGGGTGCGCAGTCCCAGGCCCGGGACTTTGGCGTCCAGCCAGCCGGCCATCCTGTCCAGCAGGGCGTGCTGGTCGACCGGCCGCGGCTTGTAGACCGCGCTGCCGGCGGCGAACCGGAGCACCGCCACCGACCTGCCCTGCTGGTGCAGGTCCCCGAGTCCCAGCTCGACGCCGACCAGCGGGCCCGGGTCCCGCCCGCCGAACAGCTCGTCGGCGAGCTCCTGCCGGTCGGCGGCGAGCCGCGCCAGCAGTTCGGCGCCGGACCGGGCGGTGTGCCGGCAGGTCAAGGCCAGCAGACGGGCGAGCACCGGGTATCCGGCGAACAGCCGGGCGAGACCCGCGCGGGTGCCGGCCCGGGCGGCGAAGTCGGCGAAGCGGGCGGCCGAGGTGGAGCCGGACAGGTCGCCCGCGGTCCGCGCGGCGGCCAGCTCGACGACCAGGGTCCGGGCGGCCGTTCTGGTGAGTCGCCGTACCAGCCAGTCCGCGTAGTCCCCGGCGAACACCGCCGTCTCTCCGGGGTCGGCACCGTCCGCTCCCGCCTGTTCGGCCAGCTCGGCGACGGCCGCCGTCACCAGCGGGCGCAGTACCGGTCCGAAGACCACCGCTCCGTCCGCCGGGTCGGCGGGCGCGGTCACCGCGGCCCCACGGACCTCCGCGGGCGTCTCGGGGGCTGCGGCGAGCGCCCCTTCCACGAACACCGCCCACTGCGGCTTGGCGAGTCGGCCGGCCAGGCGGGCCGGAGGTTCGGCGGCGAGTGCCGCCACCAGCTGGGTGTCGGCGCCCAGTCGGGCCGAGCGGACGGATTCGCAGGCCGACTCGACCGGTGAGCGGGTGCGCAGCCGGGCGGCCGGGGTGGCCGGTGTCGGCGCCGGCGGGTGCGGGGCCGACAGGCGCTCACGCAGTGTCGCGGCCGGTGCCCACCAGGAGGGTGTCGCCTCCGTGGCGGGACGGGCGGTGTCGGTTCGGGTCACGTCCGTCACCCTTCCAGCGGTGTCGACCGCCCGTACAGGGGGGCAGTACCCCCACATTCCGCGGCGGACTACCCAGTTGACGCCACCGCCGGGCCCCCCTTTCGCGCTGCCGGGCGGGTCGGCGGGAGCGGTGGGCGGCGACGACGGCGCCGCGGCCGGGGCGAGCGGGCCAGGCGGCCGGGCTCCGTCCGGC
>NZ_JBEYFC010000786.1:0-2978 GCF_040634175.1 Streptomyces sp. NPDC007162 | reverse complement strand
CCCGCCCGGAACCAGGTACGAGAACGTGTCCGTCGCCGGGGCCGACGCGTCCGGCGTCCGGGTGGGGGCGCCCGTACATGCCAGGGGGACGCAGCAGCGCCCCGCAACGGGGCGCGAGGACCTGCGCGACAGGCCCCCACCGGCCTCGCGGCCTCCGTCGGACCCCTCCCCGCCCCGGCGGCGCCCCGGTTCCGCACGGCACCGTCCCGATACCCGGTGCCTCCGTGTGTCCGCTTACGCTCGGGCCATGTCCTCGCACGTCCTGATCCTCGGCGGTACCACCGAGGCGCGTGAGCTGGCGGCCGCGCTCGCCGCCCGCCCCGGCGTCCGCGTCACCACCTCCCTCGCCGGGCGCGTCGGCAGGCCGGGCGCGCTGGCGGGCGAGGTCCGTGTCGGAGGCTTCGGCGGCCCGGCCGGGCTCGCCGACTGGCTGCGTGAGCAGCGCGTGTCCGTCCTCGTCGACGCCACGCACCCGTTCGCCGAGACGATCACCGGGAACGCGGCGCGGGCCGCGGCGGCCACCGGCGTCCCCGCCCTGGTGCTGCGCCGCCCCGGCTGGCGGCCCGGCCCCGGTGACCGCTGGCACCCCGCGGAGTCCCTGGCCGGCGCGGCGGAGCTGCTGCCGGACTTCGGCCCCCGGGTCATGCTGACCACAGGACGTCTGGGCCTGTCCGTCTTCGCCCACCTGACGGACCACCACTTCGTCGTACGGTCGGTGGATCCCCCCGAGCCCCCGATGCCCCCGCACACCGAAGTGCTGCTCGCCCGCGGCCCGTTCACGATTGCCGACGAGACCGCGCTGCTGTCCGAGAACCTGATCGACGTCCTGGTGACGAAGGACAGCGGGGGAGCGGCGACGGCGGCGAAGCTCACGGCGGCACGCGAGCTGGGCCTGCCCGTGATCGTCGTACGACGGCCGCCGCTGCCGGCCGGGGTGACGGCGGTGCCCGATGTGGCAGCTGTGCTGGAACGGCTGGAGCGCCTGTGACGGCCGGCCCGGACGGCGGTCAGGTCTCCTGCGGCCCCTCGGGGTGGCGGCGCAGCAGGTAGGTGTCCATGATCCAGCCCTTGCGTTCCCGGGCCTCGGCCCGCAGCCGCTCGATCCGCGGGGCCGCGTCGGCGATCGGGCCGGCGACCAGGATCTCGTCGGGGGTGCCGAGATAGGCGCCCCAGTAGATGTCGATGTCCTGGTCCGCGTAGCGCCGGAAGGCCTGGTGGGCGTCGAGCATCACCACCACGTCGTCCACCCCGTCCGGGAGCCCCTCGGCGAGCCGCCGCCCGGTGGTGATCTGCACCGGCCGCCCCACCCGGTTCAGCCCGGTGCGGTGCCTGGCCACCAGTGACGACACGCTGCTGATCCCGGGCACCACGTCGTACTCGAACGCCACGGAGCCGCGCTCCAGCACCTCCGCCAGGATCGCCAGCGTGCTGTCGTACAGCGAGGGATCGCCCCACACCAGGAAGGCGCCGGTCCCCGCCTCGCCCACCTCCTCGCGGATCAGCCGCTCGTAGATGTCCGCGCGGGCGCTGCGCCAGTCCCCGACCGCCGGTGGGTACGCGCCGCCGCTCGCCGCCCGGTCCCGCTCCGGGTCCCGTGCCTCGACCAGCCGGTAGCCGCCGTCCGGTAGGTGCGTGTCGAGCATGTCCCGGCGCAGCCCGGTGAGGTCGCTCTTGGCCTCGCCCTTGTCGAGGATGAAGAACACGTCCGTGTCCCTGAGCGCCCGGACCGCCTGGAGGGTGAGCTGGTCGGGGTCGCCCGCGCCGATACCGATGACATGAATCTTTCGCACGCCCCGAGTCTGCCGCATGCCACTGACCGCGGGTCGCGCCGGTGCTACCGGGCGCCGCGCAGCCGGGGTGCCTCGGTCCTCGCCGTCACCGTCCCGGCGCCGCCCTCGACCCGCCCGGCCAGCTCCCGGGCCCACCGGGCGAGCCCCTCGACGTCCACCCCGTGCGGCCGCCGCTCCCCGCTCCGGGCCGCCCACTCCTCGACCGCACCGGCCCCGCGCCGCAGCAGCCGCGCCCCGCCGGTCACGTTCCCCCGGGCCGAGTGCGTGAGACCCACCGCCAGCTGCGCCAGCCCCCGCCACAACGTCCGCTCCGCCTCGGGCCCCGACTTCCAGGCGTCCTCGAACACCTCGTGGGCGTGGAACGGCTTCCCGGCGTCCAGCAGCGCCTGCGCCTCGACGACGGTCTCCTCGGGGGTCCGGACGACCCCTTCGGGCTGCCGTTCGACCCCGGGTGTGCCGTACGGCAGCGGCCGCCCCAGCCCGTCGCGCGGCCGGGCGTTGCGCGCCCGGCCCTCGGTGTCCCGGTCCCGTGCCCCTGTCCCCGCGTTTCCCATACGACCGATTGTGCCCCTCCGCACACCCGTCCTCCCGCCCGCTTTCGGCTCGCCCGGGTGCGTGGGGTAAGGTGCTGTTCGCGCGATCATGCGGGCCACCGCGGGTGAGCGCACCGGGACGTGGCGCAGCTTGGTAGCGCACTTGACTGGGGGTCAAGGGGTCGCAGGTTCAAATCCTGTCGTCCCGACGGTTGTGACCAGCGGGTTTGCCGACCATGGCAGACCCGCTGGTTGCGTTTGTGGGACACGTGATGGCGGCGTGATGGCAAGGCGGATCTCCTCGGAGCGCCGGCTCCCGGCCGACGGAAGGCCAAGCCTTCGAGGGGAGTATCTGGAACGGCCTCCGCGTCGTTGTCGGGGTCAGCCGGTATGCACCCGGGGGCCGACGGTTGCGTCGAAGGCGTGGGTGACCTCCGGTTCCGTGCCGGGTACGAGGAGGACGCGGGCGGTGTCCTCGAAGCGGCGGTCGGTGACGGTGAGGCGGTCGTGGTGCTGGGCCAGGTGTTCGGCCCAGGAGGCGACGAGGTAGTTCTCGACGAAGCGGCCGGGAGCGGTGCCGTCCTCGTACAGACCCCACGTGAGGGCCCCGGTGCGGCGCCGGGAGCGGGCCACGTCGCGCATCGCGTCGGTGAAG
>NZ_JBEYFC010000785.1:0-2984 GCF_040634175.1 Streptomyces sp. NPDC007162 | reverse complement strand
GGGGCGGCCGCCGCGGCGGCCGGTCATGCCAGGGCCTGTCCGATCAGCGGGGAGTAACACCGGGCAGGCCCTGGCGGTTTGCGGGGAGTCAGCCCTTTGTGCGGGCCGGTTCTTCTTGAGCCGGCCCGTGTGGTCCAGTGCCGCGGGATCGACTCGCGCTTGGCATGCTCAGCTGGGTGCTGCCGATCGGGGATGGGCTGCTGCGGAGTGCCGCCTGGGCGACGGTGATCTCCTCGCCCGTCGGTGGTTGTGCTCCCGCACGGGCGCAGGTGAGGGCGCCGGCGGTGACGCAGCGGTGGAGGACGGTTTCCAGTTCGGTTGGGGTGGTTGGGATGTGGACGGTGCCGCCGGGTTGCAGGAGGGCGTCGAGGAGACTGGCTTGGAAGGCGTCTCCGGCGCCGATGGTGTCGACGACGTGGGTCTGCGGCGTGGGGACGGTGATCTGGCGTCGTGTGGTCAGGGCGGTCGCGCCCTGGGCGCCGCGGGTGATGACGACCATGCGTGGGCCGAGGGCGAGCAGGGCCTGTCCTGCGGCTTCGGGGGTGAGGTGGGGGTAGAGCCAGGCCAGGTCCTCGTCGCTGGCTTTGACCAGGTCGGCTGCGGCGATCAGCCGTTCGGCGCGGGTGCGGTAGGCGTCGCGGTCGGGCAGCACGGCGGGGCGCACGTTGAGGCCGACAGAGACCGCGTGCCCTGGTTGGCCGCGCCGTGCGTGGCACGCCTCGACGATGCGAGTCGCGCCCGGTTCCACCACGGCGGCCAGTGAGCCGGTGTGCACCAGGGTGCTCTGTGGCGCGATGGGGATGTCGAGCGGGTCCCAGCTGGCGAGGAAGTCGTATCGGGCGCTGCCGGTGGCGTCGTCCAGGTAGGCGAGGGCGATGGTGGTGCGGCCGGAGGCGCTGGGGAGGCGGTGCACCTCGACGCCGATGGAGTCGAAGTGGGCGGAGCAGTTCGCCCGGCGGGTCGTCGCCCCAGCAGGTCATGAGGGTGGCCGGCCGGCCGAGCCGGTGCAGCCCGACGGCCACGTTGGCAGGACTGCCACCGGGGTGCGGCGCGATGTGCGCGCCGCCCGTCCGCCATGCGAGGTCGACCAGGACTTCGCCGATCACCGCGATGGTCATGCTTCGTGCCCTTCCGCCAAGTCCACGTCCACGGCAGTCGGCTGCAACTCCCATGCCTCGACGGTGTATTCGAGTTCTCCGTCGGCCTGGATGCGCCAGGGGGCGTCGCCCACGGGATAGAAGCGCATGGTGAGGGTCTGCCCGGTGGACAGGTACAGGTCGGCCACGGAGTGGTCGACGATCAGGCGGAGTTCCACGGGTCCGGTCGTCGGGCAGGGCAGCGGGTAGGAGCCACCGTGCGCCCGCGGGTCCAGGGAGGCGTGGTCGCGGCCCACGATGATCTGCCGGTTCGTGGCGTCGAGGCGGATGTCGAGGTGCTCGGCGCCGTCGGCGGAGGTGACCAGCCGCAGCGACCCTTCGCCGGTTCCGGATGCCGTCAGGCCGGCTGTCAGACGGGCGGTCAGGTCGAAGCAGCGGCCGACCTGGCCGAGGTCGGCGGCCTCGTCGTCCGTGGTGCTCAGGCCGGTGGACTTCAGCAGCTGCGGGCCACGCAGGGCGAGGAGTTCGTGGGCGGGCTGCTGACGAACCGTGCCGTCGTCGGCGAGGGTCACCTCGCGCGGGACGGTGAGGAGGCCGGCCCAACCAGACTCGTCCACCCAGTCGGTGGCGCGGGCTTCCCAGGCTCAGCCCCACAGCAGCCATCAGCCGTCGGGGGCCGGGAGCAGCGCCGGGGCGTAGAAGTCGGGTCCGTGGTCAAGCGGCACGGGAGCGGCGGCCGAGAATCGGCCGTTCTCCTCACGGCCGGACAGGACCACGGTGCCGCGTGGTCCGTCCTGCGGGTGCCAGTCGCTGATGATCAGCGCGCCGCGCTCGCCGAACGGCGCGTACTGCGGGCATTCCCACCCGGTGTCGGGGCCATCGGGCTCGCTGGTGAGGAAGGAGCGTTCGTACGTCCACTGCTCCAGGTCGTGCGACTCGTACAGGAACGCCGTGCCGCGGCCGTCGGCCAGGGCGGCGCCGACCAGCATCCGCCAGTGGCCGTCCTGCCGCCATACATAGGGGTCGCGCCACATCGTGGTGCCGCTCGGCGGCTCGGGTATGACCAGCTCGGGGCGCTTGGTCCAGCTCAGGCTGCCGTCGCGGGACTCGGTGGCGGCGATCGGCTGCCACCAGCGGTCGGCGCGGTTCGCGGAGTAGAAGGCCACGAGCCGCTCGCCGTCGCCGACCGCGTTGCCGGAGAAGCGGCCGTCGGCGTCGTACCCGCCGGGGCTGGGCGCGAGGGCGGGCGGCAGGAGCTGCCAGTGGGTGAGGGCAGGGCTGCGGAAGTGGCCCCAGTGGATGTCTCCGTGGCGCGGGCCGTGCGGGTTGTACTGGAAGAAGACGTGGTAGTGGCCGTCGTGGAAGGACAGGCCGTTGGGGTCGTTGATCCAGCCGTGGGGCGGGCGCAGGTGCACTGCGGGTCGATGGGGGTCGGTAGGGGGAACGGACAAGGCCGGGCCTTTCGGGAAGGGCGAGAGCTCGCCGTACTGCTTGCGACACGGAGCCAAGGGGGACGGGAGCCGGTGAGGGTCAGGACTCACCGGCTCCCGCGTTCACGGGGCCGCGCGTGCGGTTGCGGTGTCAGGAACCTGTAGGCGGTGCTGCCATACGTGGCAGTTCGCGGGTACGTCCGAGGCGGCCAAGCCAGACGGCGGAGGGCTTGACCGTGCGCTCGAAGGTGACCGGGTCGACGGCGATGAGGCCGAAGGTGGGCCGGTAGCTGCCCCACTCGTAGTTGTCGAGGGCGCTCCAGGCCAGGTAGCCCTGGATGTCGATCCCGTCCTCGATGGCGGGGGTGTGTCAATTTAACGGCTGATCTTGGTTGTTGATGGTCAGTTGTTGCTCGGAGTCAGGCGGCCTTCGAAAGCGATCTGGAACGCGTTCAGG
>NZ_JBEYFC010000784.1:0-3012 GCF_040634175.1 Streptomyces sp. NPDC007162 | reverse complement strand
CGAGGCCGGAAAGTCGGTCTCCGACACCTGGAACTCGGTCTACTCGGGCGGTTCGTACGACCTGACCGTGCACGGCCCGAACGGCTTCCTGCGCACCTTCCGGGGGCCGGGGAAGGCGGCGGGTCCCGAGGTGACCGCGCGGCCGCACGGCGACGACATCGAGCTGACCCTCACCAACAAGGGGGCCGGGACCGTGCGGCTGAAGCTGACCGACGGGTACGGGGGCAGGCCGTGCACGGTCACGGTGCGTGCGGGGGCGACCGTGCGGCACGTCGTCGGCCTCGCGCACAGCCACCGCTGGTACGACGTGACCGTCACCTCCGACGCCGACAGGACGTTCCTGCGGCGGTTGGCCGGGCATGTCGAGAACGGGAGGCCCGGGGTGAGCGACCCGGCGATCATCACTGAGTGATGCGCCCTTCGGGGCGCTTCGGCGAGTGATGTCTCACAGTGCCGTGAGGTGTCCTGGCTCCTGTTTCTGTTGGGGAAGCTGGGGGAGCAGGGCCTGTTCCGCTGCTCTCCTCGCCTCCTCCAGGGCCAGTACCGCCGCCACCGGGTGCTGTTCGTCCGGTGCGACGACCGGGCTCGCCGGTGTCACCCGGGTGAGCAGGACCACGCCCCAGCAGGCAAGGGCCGCGCCCGCCAGGGCCAGCAGGATGCCCGCCGCGCCACCCTGCAGGCCCTGGCCCAGCAGGGTCAGGCCGATCGCCGCCGCCGCCATCGGGTTGGACAGGGTGACCACCGCCAGGGGGGCGCCCAGGCCGCCTCGGTAGGCCGTCTGGGAGAGGAGCAGGCCGCCCACCGCGAACGCGGCCACCAGCACGGCCACCACGATCACCTCGGCGCTCAGCAACGGGCCCGAGCGGTCCGTCGCGGCCACCGTCACCGTCTGGGTGAGGGCCGAGGCGACGCCCGAGGCGAAACCGGACGCGGTGGCGTGGCGCAGGCCGGGGCGGGTGCCGGGGCGGGACAGGACGCCGATCAGGGCGGCCGTCGTACCGGCCACCGTGACGGCCTCGGTGAGGCTCAGCACCTGGTGGGGCGCGGGGCCGGAGGCCGTGACGAGCAGGGCGCCGAGCCCCACCAGGGTGAGGGCGGTACCCCGCCACTCCGTGGCGCTGACGCGGCGGCCCGCCACCCGCGCCCCCATCGGCACGGCCGCGACCAGGGTGAGCGCGCCCAGCGGCTGTACGAGGGTGAGCGGACCGTACTTGAGGGCGACGACGTGGAGCAGGGCGGCGCCCGCGTTCAGGCCGACGGCGGCCCACCAGGCGCCGGAGCCGAGCAGCCGCGGCAGACCCGCTCCGGCGGTCTTCGAGGCGAGGCGTTCCTGGGCGACGGCGGCGGCCGCGTAGGCGACCGCGGAGACCAGGGAGAGGGCGATGGCGACGACGGCTGCGGTGCTCATCGGGCCGCCCCCGCCGGCAGGGGCTCTTCCGGTACGAGGGTGCGGGTGCCGCGGCCGGCCGGGGTGGCCGTGCGGTGCGACGGGCGGAGCGGGGCGGGTGTCCCCCCGGCCGACGTCCCGGGGCGGATCAGGGCGAGGGCCGCGCCGAGCATGGCGGTCGCGACGACCGAGTCCAGCCAGTAGTGGTTCGCGGTGCCCACGATCACGAGGAGGGTGGTCGCCGGGTGCAGCAGCCACAGCCAGCGCCACCGGGACCCGGTCGCGACGATCAGACCGATCGCCACCATCAGGGCCCAGCCGAAGTGCAGCGAGGGCATCGCCGCGAACTGGTTGGAGAGGTGGTCGCGGGCGGGCGGGCCGTAGACGGAGGGGCCGTAGACGCGGGCGGTGTCGACGAGGCCGGTCGCGGCCAGCATCCGGGGCGGCGCCAGCGGGAACGTGAAGGGCAGCACCAGCGCGGCCGCGGTGACCACGGCGAGGACCCGGCGGGCCCAGACGTAGTGCGCGGGACGCCGCAGGTAGAGCCAGACCAGGAAGGCCAGGGTGGCCGGGAAATGAACCGTCGCGTAGTAGGTGTTGGCGAGGTGTACGAGGGTGTCGCCGTGCAGCAGCGCGGACTGCACGTCGACCTCCGAGGGCAGGTGCAGCGTCCGTTCCAGGTCCCAGATCCGGTGGGCGTTGTGCAGGGCCTCGGCGGTGTGGCCGGTGGCCAGTTGCCGCCCGAACTTATAGACGAGGAAGAGTCCCGCGACCAGTAGGAACTCACGGACGAGCGGCGGCCGGGCTATCGCCCCCGGCTCCGGTTCTGCCCTCTTGGACTGGGATCTCATCCCAGGCCCCCTCACTGCCGATACTCATCGATACGAAAGCGTACCGATACGCCACTGTACCGATACGACAGAGTACCGGTACAGTGGCGTATCGATAGACGTGGGACACACTGGTTGTAGGTATCCGAAGAGCGAGGAGAAGAGCGCATGACGTCGCAGGCCGCGGACGGACCGGACACGGTCGCCGCCTCGCGCCGCTCCAAGATCACGCCGGAGCGTGAGCGGGAGTTCTTCGACGCCGTGCTCGAACAGATCCGCGAGTGCGGCTACGACTCCGTGACCATGGAGGGCGTCGCCGCCAGCACCCGGTGCAGCAAGTCCACGCTCTACCGGCAGTGGAAGAACAAGCCGCTGTTCGTCGCGGCCGCGCTGCGCGCCAACCGCAAGGTGCGCTTCGTCGGGATCGACACCGGTACCCTCGCCGGAGACCTGCGTCAGGTCGCCGTCGCGGCGGGGGACTGGTCACGCAAGGACACCAAGCTGCTCCAGGCGCTCGGGCACGCGGTGACCTCGGACCCCGAGCTGGCCCTGGCGCTGCGCGAGGCACTGGTCGACCCCGAGATGTGCGCCCTCGCGGACATCCTGCGGCGCGGTGTCGAGCGCGGCGAGGTGCCCGCCGGACATCCCGCCCTCGAGTACGTCCCCGCCATGATGTTCGGCGTCCTGCGCATCCGCCCGGTGACCGCGAACGTGAACCCGGTGCCGTGCCCGTCGGGCCGCCGGTCCAGCTCCACGGTCCGGAAGCCCACCCGCCGCCGCCAGGAGTCGGCCACC
>NZ_JBEYFC010000783.1:0-3023 GCF_040634175.1 Streptomyces sp. NPDC007162 | reverse complement strand
CACCGTGTGCATCAACTACGGTGGCCGCGACGAGATCGCCAGGACCGCCGCGGCCCTCGCCGAGGCGGCCCGAGCGGCTCGCCCACCCCGGGTGTTCGGCCGGCGGCGAACCGCCCCGGTCAGTTGTCGGCGAGGAACTGCTTCGCCAGCTGGTCACCGAGGGACACCGCCGCGCTGTGGCTCTCGATGGGGGACACCTTCGAGTTCTTGAACAGGATGTAGGTCACGCCGGAGTCGGCACCGCCGGTCGCCGGGTCGGGGTCTATGCCGAGCGCCTTGGCGGTGGCGTACGACGCCTCACCGATGATCTTCGTGGGGCCGGTGTCGCCGACCACCGCGTACTCGACCTTGTTGTTGTAGATCACGGCCACCACGCCGCCGCCCTTGATGCCGGCGCTGGAGTAGTTCCAGATGCTGCTGGAGCTGGGAACCACGATGTACGGCAGCGACTCGGCCTTCAGCGGCTTGCCGTCGGACTGGTGGAACGCGGTGTCGTCCTGGTACCAGGGGTCGCGGTCCTCGTTGCAGTTGGTGGTGCGCTGGCCGTCGCAGTCGATGTCCATGTCGGCCTTCCAGAAGACCGCGCCGTTCTTGCCGCAGACGGGAATCGTGGCCGAGGTCTCGTCGTCGGTCTTGTACTTGCCGCTGGAGATCTGGGAACAGGACTTCACCTTGGCGAGCAGGTCCGCCGCGCTGACCGAGCCCTCCTGGGCGGACCTGGGGGTGGCGCCGGACGCGCTGGCGGGCAGCACACCGGCGGCGAGCAGTGCGGCCCCGGAGGCCGCGGCAAGGGTCAGTGTTCGCATGCGCACTGTGGGGGTGCCCTTCTGTTAGGAAAGTTTCCTGACCGGGTGCCGTACAAGGTGGACCCGGCTGCATGTCCGCGTCAAGCCCTGGGTGTGAACTCGGGAAATTGTCGCGCATTGCGGTGATATGACCGTCGGGGAACACTGGTGGGGCGGAACATTCCGAATATTTACGCAGGAGCCGTGCGGGGGTTGAGCGGTGGCTCCGGTGGCTCCTGGGAGGCGAGGGGTCATGTTCGTACGCGCGGTGTACGCCACCGGTGATCCGGCGAAGATCGAGGCCGCGATCAGGGCGCTCAACAGCGAGGGACGCGATCTGCTGGCGGACCGCCCCGAGTACCGGGGTGCGGGAGTCTTCGTCGACCGGGACCTGGGCAAACTGCTCGCGGTGAGCTGGTGGGGCTCAGAGGCGGCCCGGCGCAACAGCGACCAGGTGATGAGCGAACGGCGCGGGCCGATGCTGGAGCCGTTCGCGGGCACCGTCGCGGTCCGCAACTACGAGGTGGCGGTCTTCCGTTCGGCGCAGATGCCGAGGGCGGGCGGCGGTCTGCGCTGCGCCTGGGTCGAGTTCGATCCCACCGACACGGACCTGTTCGCCGAGACGTTCCGTTCCTCGGCTGTGCCCCGGCTGGAAGCGCTGCCGGGATTCGCCCGGTGCGCCCTGTTCGTCGACCGGCAGCGGGGGCGGGGCATGGCCGGCTCGCTCTTCGTCGACCGTGCCTCGATGGCCGCGTCACGCGGGGGCCAGGCCGCCGCCCGACGGGCGGACTCCGCCAAGGCGCACGTGACCGTGGTCGGTCTGGAGGAGTTCGAGGTCGTCCACGCGGACGTGCACCCCGGCTGACGTGCCCTGACGGGGAGTCGGAGAAGGCGAACGGCCGCCCCGCCGTGCTGTCGGCGGGACGGCCGGTGCGCTGCGGGGACCGCTCAGCTCACGTCGAACGTGCCCGGGTCCGGACCGATGCGCCGGTCCTCGTTGAGCGCGCTGATCGCCGCGAGGTCCTCGGTGTCCAGGCTGAAGTCGAACACCTGGATGTTCTCCTTGATCCGGGACGGCGTCACGGACTTCGGGATCACGATGTTGCCGAGCTGGATGTGCCAGCGCAGCACGACCTGGGCCGGAGTGCGGCCGTGCTTCTGCGCGATCGCGACGATCGCCGGCACCTCCAGCAGCCCCTTGCCCTGACCGAGCGGCGACCAGGCCTCGGTGGCGATGCCCTGCTCGTCGTGGGCCTCGCGCGAGGCGTGCTGCTGCAGGTGCGGGTGCAGCTCGATCTGGTTGACCGCCGGGATGACCGAGGTCTCGGCGATCAGCCGGTCCAGGTGCTCGGGAAGGAAGTTGGAGACACCGATCGCCTTGACGCGGCCGTCGGCGTACAGCTTCTCGAACGCCCTGTAGGTGTCCAGGTACTTGTCCTGGGCCGGCAGCGGCCAGTGGATGAGGTAGAGGTCCAGGTAGTCGAGACCCAGCTTGTCCAGCGACACGTCGAACGCGCGGAGCGTGGCGTCGTATCCCTGGTCGGCGTTCCAGAGCTTGGTGGTGACGAAGATGTCCGCACGCGGAACGCCGGAGGCGGCGATCGCCTTGCCGGTGCCCTCTTCGTTGCCGTAGATCGCCGCTGTGTCGATGCTGCGGTACCCGGCCTCCAGCGCCGTGGCGACGGCCTGCTCGGCCTCGTCGTCCGGCACCTGCCACACGCCGAAGCCCAGCTGGGGCATCTCGACGCCGTTGTTGAGGATTTTCGGGGGGACCTTGCTGCTCACGAGCTCTCGATCCTTAGGTTGTCGACAGGTGGTTCTCCCATCGTCAACGATCACGGGCCCCGATGCATTCCTGACCGTGGAATCCGCCGGAACTGACCGCTGAGTCAGCCATCCGGGGCGAGATTGGCCGGAAATGCATCCGACGTTATGGGTCCGGACCATTGACCGCGGCCCGGTCCTGCCGGACTCTGGTTCGCATCGTCGGACGTATCGCTGAACCCGGTACAGAGATGTGAACCTCTGCGGGTTTTCCAGCAGACCCCCTGTGAACAGGGAACTTCTCGCTGCACTGCGAGACCTCCCACCTCCGGAAAACAGGTACACAGCCATGAACGAGACCGCCTCCGACAGCCGACAGCCGGACCCGACCGCCGCACAGACATCGGATGAAGGTCGTCGAGAAGCACGCCCCGCTGGACGAGGTGCTGCTCGTCCTCGACGCCACCACCGGGC
>NZ_JBEYFC010000782.1:0-3035 GCF_040634175.1 Streptomyces sp. NPDC007162 | reverse complement strand
GCGGGGAAGGTCCAGGCGGCGTTCTCCAGCAGCTCGCCGTCGAGGTCGAGGTCGTAGAAGATCCGCGAGCCGGTGTGGGTGCCGAGCGCCGGGTTCCGCGCGGGACGCAGGAGGTCCTCGCGCACGTCCGCGCGCGGGAACGCGTACAGCGGGACGGGTACGCCCGGCTCCCAGACCAGGACGGGACGGCGGCTGTCGACGACCGTGACGGCGCCGGTGCGGCCGCGCACCCAGCGTTCGGAGGGCTCCCACAGGAGCCCTTCGGGGGTGGCCCGTACCGCTTGGAGGGTGGGGTGCGTGGGGGGTGTGGTCATCGGTGGTTCTCCTGCGGTCGGTTCAGTCGGTCACTTCCGGATCTGTAGCATCCGGCGCATGGACGTGGCGACAGGTGCACTGCCCAGAGGGCTCGGCCTGGTGGAGCGGGTGCTCCGGGGGGAGCTCGACAGCCGAGGGGGACCCGGGGTGGTCCGGCTGGCGGAGGAGAGCGGGCTGGACAAGGGGCAGGCGTCGCGACTGCTGCGGGATCTGGTCGGTACCGGGACGCTCGCCCGGGACGGGCACGAGTTCCGTGCCGGGGCCGACCTGCTGGCCGTCGCGGCGGAGGCCGGACCCTGGGGGGTGGAGAGCCGGGCGCTGCTGCGGGAGCTGGTGGTCCGGTTCGGGGCGTGTGCGTACGTGGACGTGCTCTGTGGGGCGATGGTGCTCTCGGTGCGGGCCGAGCTGGCGGCCTGGGCCGAGTTCTCCTGGGCGCGCGCGGGGCGGCTGACACCGGTGTGGTGCACCGGGGCGGGGCGGGCGCTGCTCTTCGACCACTCGCGCGAGGAGGTCGCCCGGCTCCTCGGCGGCGAGGACTTCATCGGGGCGGGCGGCCCCTACGCGCCGCGGACCGTGGACGACCTGCTGACGCGGGTCGCGGCGGACACCGGGCGCGGGGTCGCGGTGTGCGAGAGCGAGTACGACGAGGACGTGCTGGAGGTGGCGGCCCCGGTGCGGGGCGTACGCGGGGACGTGGTGGCTGCGGTCAGCGCGGTCGTGCCGCACGCGGCGGCCAGGGACGACCGGGGCCAGCTCGTCGCCGCCATCGGTGACGCGGCGACGCGGCTGGCCTCCCTGCTCCGCTGAGCCGGGCCGGGAACGATCAGTGAAGATCAGTCCTCGTCCGTCGAGCGCAGGGCGGAGCTCAGCCAGGCGCTCCAGCGGACCACCGACTCCGCGCAGGCCGCCGTCGCCGGCTCGAGACGGTGGCGTGGGCCGACGACCTGCACGGCGGCGACGATCTCCCCGCGGAAGTCCCTGACCGGAGCGGCGAGCGAGTACAGTCCGGGCTCGGCCTCCTGGTCCACGACCGAGTAGCCCCGCTCGCGGGCCGCGGCCAGCCGGGCCAGGAAGTCGTCCAGGTCGGCCGGGGTGTTGGGGCCGTGCCGGACGAAGTCGGTGCGGGCGAGGACGGCGGCGACCTCCGTGGGGCCGGCATCGAACAGCAGGGCCTGTCCGGCGTCGCTGCAGTAGGCGGGATAGGCGCGGCCCACCCACGAGACGAACGAGGACAGCGCCGGTGGCATCGATTCGAGGATCGTCACCGAGCTGGCACCCCGCAGGACCCCCAGGTAGGCGCACTCCCCCGTGTCGGCGGCGACGCCCTCCAGCGCGGTTCGGCCGTCCCGGCGCAGGCGGGCCTCGGTGATCTGCTGGGCCCTCGCGTACAGCTCCCAGGCGACGGAGTAGCGCAGCGACGCGGGATCACGGCGCAGGAACCGGGCCGTCTCCAGGCTCCGCAGGATGCGGGAGACCTGGCTGCGTTCGCGGCCCAGCAGCGCGGCGACCTCGGCGGCAGTGTGACCGCGCGGGTCCTGGGGCGGGTGCCGGGCGAAGAGTCGTAGTACGGCCAGGCCGCGTTTCAGGCTGCTGTCGGTGGTCATCGCGGGCCGAGCATAGCGCCGGGCCGCGGCGTTGCCGCTGGCGATCATTGCGCGGACATTGCAGGTTCGTTGCAAGGTGCGTGCATGATGAGCAACTGGACTTGTCTATTTCGCTTCCGCGGATAGTCTCCAGCCATCCCTCGCATTTCAGGCTCATCAGGAGTTCGCCTTGTCCGCTCTGCGCCCGCTAGTACTCCTCGGTTCCGCGACGCTGCTCCTGGCGGGCTGCGCCGACCCCTCGGAGCCGGCCGGCGCCTCCTCCGGCACGGCGTCCGGTGCCTCCACCGCGTCCGCCGCACCGATCGCGAAGAACGCCGCGCTCGCCGCCAAGGTCCCGGCCGCCCTGCGGACGAGCGGGCTCACGGTCGCCAGTGACGTCAGCTACCCGCCGATGGACTCCTTCGCCTCCGACAACAAGACGGTCGTCGGCGCCGAGGCCGACCTCGACAAGGCCCTCGGCACCGTCCTCGGCGTCAAGGTGACCATCGTGAACGTGCCCTTCGACTCGATCCTGCCGGGGCTGCAGTCGGGCAAGTACCAGCTCGGCGTCTCCTCCTTCACGGACACCGCCGAGCGAGAGAAGGTCGTCGACTTCGTCACCTATTTCGACGCGGGCACGTCCCTGCTGGTGCCGGCCGGGAACCCCAAGGCGCTCAAGCCCGTGGGCGACTCGCTGTGCGGTCGTGCCGTCGCCGTGGCGAAGGGGTCCACGCAGGCGCTCGTGGACCTGCCGGCCCGCGCGAAGACCTGCAAGACGCCGATCAAGGTCAGCACCTTCCCGGACGGCACCGGTGTGAACCTCGCCGTCACCAGCGGCCGCGCCGACGCCGCCCTGGCCGACTCCCCGGTCGCCGCGTACGCCGCCAAGCAGTCCGGTGGCAAGCTGGAGGTCACCGGGGACTCCTACGGCAACGCGCCCTTCGGCATCGCCGTGCCGAAGAACAGTGAGCTGACCGGGCTGCTCAAGTCGGCGCTCGAGGACCTCAAGGCGAGCGGCGGCTACCAGCAGGTCCTCGCCAAGTGGGGCCTTCAGTCCGGCGCGCTGGACACGTTCGAGATCAACGCGGCTACAAGGCCGTCGACGCCATGACCCCGGTCGGCCGCGGCCAGGCTGGG
>NZ_JBEYFC010000781.1:0-3041 GCF_040634175.1 Streptomyces sp. NPDC007162 | reverse complement strand
CAGCATCGCGACCAGTTGCTCGTCGGACACGGACGCAGGCTGCCCCGACTGGGCACTCTCGACAGGCTCCACGGTCTCCAACTCCACGGCGGTGTAAGTCACTTGACGTCACTCCCATGATCGTCGGATCCGCCGTTAGATTTACACTCCCCCGGCGGAAGACCCCACCCGGCCAACCTTCCCGGTCAGAGCACTAGAGAGATCGGTTGGAGACGGTCATACAGGTCGGTATGAGTGCCGTGGGAGTCACGGTCAGGCGTTGACGGTTGCTGTGGTTCCTGTACTTCGCTGCTGTACCGCTTGAGCCCCACGCTTCGAACCGGACGCGACGCGACCACATTCCGAGCAACGGAACTACTTTTGCATCACAAAAGTAGATGCAAGAATGAAGCCACCGAAGTATGTCTACGGAGAGAGTGGGAGAACCATGTCAAGCAGTGAGCACTCAGGCTGGGCCACAGCAACGGGCGGCCTGCAAGCCGCGCAGCAGGCCCAACTGGCCGCCAACACGCCGCCCCCCTACCAAGCGTGGTGGGCACCTGTAGCAGGCGTTACTCACGGAGTCGGGATAGCCTTGGCCGTCGGGCCGCTTCTGTACAAGGCGGATGGCGCGGCATGGAAGCTTACATTACTGGTCGCTACGATCGCGGCCCTGTCCACCTTCCCGGTCATGTGCGCGGTGCGGGTGCTCAGGATGCAGGTCCGTCCTTCGCCACCGCGTGGAACCACGAGGCAACGCACACTCCTCGAAGGTTTGCCGGTGGTCGCCTACGGCGTCGCTGCCCTCACGTTCCTCGCCTTCGGTGTGAGCGTGGGTGCGATCGCCTTGGGAATCCTCGGAGGAGGCTCCCTATGGTGGCGAGAAACCCGCAAGAACGCGCTCCGCTCCGAGATGGTGGCGACCCTGAAGGCGTTGGGGCGCACCGAATGAAACACGCCGTGTCACCGACGCTGGACCAGGTCATTCACCATCCGACGCGCCTGACCATGATGGCCTTCCTCGCCGGCTGCGCCGAAGCCGAATTCGCCGCAGTTCGTGAGTACTGCCAGGTCTCCGACGCGAGCGTCAGTCGCATCGCGACCGCCCTGGAGGATGCCGGCTACATCAAGGTTCGCAAAGGAGCGGTCGGACGCCGCCCACGCACATGGTTGTCGCTGACACCAGCCGGCCGTACGGCTCTCAAGCGTCACCTCGCTGCGCTCCAAGCGATCGTCGACGCGGCGCAAGCAGCAGGCGCGAAAGCAAGCGATCACGATAGCTGAGGCACGACTCAGCGGAGCTTGATGACACTCACGACCTCTTCGTCCGGGTCTGATGCACGATCGGGTGACATCTTGACCTGCCCCACCTATGGGGTTCCAGTTCCGGTGGCTAACTGACAGCCCTTCACGGAAGGCTGGCAGTCATGCCTCGTCCCTATCCTCCGGAGTTCCGGGCGCGCGCCATCGCGCTGATCCGCGCCGGCAAGCAGGCCAAACAGACAGCGGTGGAGCTCGGCATCCATCCCGTCACGTTGTCGAAGTGGTTGCGGCAAGATGACATCGACAACGGGCGGCGACCGGGAACCCCGTCGAGCGAGTCCGCTGAGTTGCGGGCCGCTCGCCAGCGGATCCGAGAGCTGGAAGCCGAGCTGGCGATCGTCCGGCAGGCGGCGAAGTTCCTCGGCGAGGACAAGCCGGCCCCAAAAGGCTCTACCCGGTGATCGACCGACTCGTCGATGCCGGGGCACCGGTCGACAGGTGCTGCCGGATCCTTGGCGTCGCCCGGCAGAACTACTACAAGCACAAGCGCACACCGACCACTCAACGGCAGCTGCGGCGGGACTGGCTGACCGGGCTGATCCGAGAGGTTCACGTCGCTTCCCGCGGCACTTACGGCTACCGCCGCATCCATGCCGAGCTCACCCTGGGCATGGGCATCCGGGTCTGCTCCAGGACCGCGTCGGTGCTGATGACACAGGCCGGGATCCACGGCCTGCCCGGACCGGTGCGCATCAAGCGGCTGCGTGGCATCGTCACCGCTGAGGACCTGGTCAATCGCAAGTTCCATCGGCTGCGTCCCGACGAGCTGTGGGTCACCGACATCACCCAGCACCGCACCAGGGAAGGGTGGGTGTACTGCGCGGCGGTCCTCGATGCGTTCAGCCGCAGGATCGTGGGCTGGTCCATCGACTCACGGCAGGACTCCACCCTCGTGGTCAACGCGCTGGACATGGCCATCCGCAACCGCCGCCCCGAGCCGGGCGGGATCGTTCACGCCGATCACAGCACCCAGTTCACCTCCTGGGTCTTCGGGGAGTAGATCCGCTCCGCCGGCCTCCTGCCGTCGTTCGGCACCGTCGGGGACGGCCTGGACAACGCGATGATGGAGTCGTTCTGGTCCTCGATGCAGATCGAGCTGCTCAACCGCAAGCGCTGGAAGACCTGGGTCGAACTGGCCAACGCGATCTTCGAGTTCATCGAGATCTTCTACAACCGCCAGAGACGACACTCGGCACTGGGCTACCGCACCCCCATCGAGTACGAACTACTCTCCGAGAACGACACCATCCCAGCTGCCGGTTAGCCAACGAGCCTGGAGCCCAAACGGTGGGGCAGGTCAAGACGTCACTCGATCGTGCATCAGACCCCCTCGACCAGCTCACCGCGTTGGTGAAGACCCGGCTCCAACGGATGCAGTACCGCCCCCGCCTCATCGAGGGCCTCATCGCCAAGACCGGGCTCGACCTCCAAGTGCCGTAACTTCGGCCGTCAAAGATCTCCTAGAAGTAGGAGGCCACCAGGTCGCGGTCCACCGTGGGGTCTGTACGGTGAGCGGTGTAACTCCCGAGCTGGAAGCGACAGTTGATGACTGACGTGACGAGTGACACCGAGGCCGGGAAGGCCGTTGTGAGTGGGGCAAGCGCCGTCGATGACGGGCTGGTCGCCGAGCTGGTTGCCCGGGCTCAGGCCGGTGGCGTGAAGCTCACCGGGGAGGGTGGCCTCCTGCAGCAGCTGACCAAACGGGTGCTGGAGTCCGCTCTGGAGGGCGAGCTCACGGA
>NZ_JBEYFC010000780.1:0-3066 GCF_040634175.1 Streptomyces sp. NPDC007162 | reverse complement strand
TCCAGAATGAGCCGCTGCTGCGGGTCCATCGCCAGGGCCTCGCGCGGGGAGATGCCGAAGAAGGCCGCGTCGAAGTCGCCCGCGTCGTGGAGGAAGCCGCCCTGGCGGACGTAGCTGGTGCCGGGGTGGTCGGGGTCCGGGTCGAAGATGTTGTCCAGGTCCCAGCCCCGGTCGGTCGGGAAGTCACCGACGGCGTCGCCGCCGGTGGCGACGAGGTCCCACAGCTCCTCCGGGGAGGTCACGCCGCCCGGCAGGCGGCAGGCCATGCCGACGATCGCGACGGGTTCCGACAGTCCTCGGCGGATGTCGGCGTTCTCCCGTTCCAGCCGCTCGTTCTCCATGAGCGTGACACGCAGCGCTTCGACGACCTTCGCGTCGGGAGTGGTCATCCCGGCCTCCGCCTTCTTCCCCGTCGTCATCACTTACCGGCCTTGCTCATGGCGCGTTGCACCAGGTCGTCGACGCCCATGTCGGCTATCGCCGTCTCCCGCTCCTGCGCCGGGAGCTCCTCCGCGTCTGCTTCGCCTTCCTCGGTGAGCGTCATGAGGGCGTCGAGGACGCCCAGTTCCCGGAGGCGGCTCAGCGGTGTCCTGGCCAGGACGCGGCGCAGGTCTTCCTCACTGTTCGGCGCGGCGGGAGCGGCGGTGTCGTCCGGGGCGAGTGTCGCGCGCAGGTGGCGCATGAGGGCGACCGGCGTCGGATAGTCGAAAACGAGGGTGGTCGGCAGACGGACCCCGGTGTGGTTGGCGAGCCGGTTGCGCAGTTCGACCGCCGTGAGGGAGTCGAAGCCCAGCTCGTTGAAGGCCAGGTCGGGGCCGATGGCGTGGGCGGTGGCGTGGCCCAGTACCCGGGCGGCCTCCTCCCGGACCAGGCCGAGCAGGAGCTGTTCCTGTTCCTCGGCGGTGGCACGGCTGAGACGCTGGGTGAAGGCACCGGAGTCGGCAGCCGTGCCCGCCGTGCGCCGGGTCTGCCGGACCAGGCCGCGCAGCAGCGGCGGCACCGGCCCCGCGGCGGCCTGCGCCCGCAGCGCGCCGAAGTCCAGTCTCATCGGCAGCAGCACCGGCTGGGGCAGGCGCAGCGCGGTGTCGAACAGTGCCGCACCCTCGTCCTCCGACAGCCCGAGGACTCCGCCGCGTGCCATCCGCTGCTGGTCGGCGCCGGTGAGGTGACCGGTCAGGCCGATCCCCGCGCCCTGCGTCCACAGGCCCCAGGCCAGCGAGACGGCGGGGAGGCCCTGGGCTCGGCGCTGGTGGGCGAGGGCGTCCAGGTAGGCGTTGGCGGCGACGTAGCCGCCCTGTCCGGAACTGCCGAGGGTGCCGGCGGCAGAGGAGAACAGGACGAACAGCGCCAGGTCCAGGTGCCGGGTCAGTTCGTGCAGGTGGTGTGCGGCGTCGGCCTTGGAGGCGAGGACGGTGTCCAGTCGTTCGGCGGTCAGGGCGGTGAGTACGCCGTCGTCCAGGGCGCCGGCGCTGTGCACCACACCGTTCAGCGGGGCGTCCGGGGAGACGGTCGACAGCAGTGCGGCCACGGCATCCCGGTCGGATACGTCGCAGGCGACGATGCGGACCCTCGCCCCGAGGGCGGTCAGTTCACGTTCCAGCTCGGCGGAGCCGTCGGCCCGGGGGCCGCTGCGGCTGGTCAGCAGCAGGTTGCGTACGCCGTGCTCGGTCACCAGGCGGCGGGCCGCCACCTTGCCGAGTGCTCCGGTACCGCCGGTGACGAGGACGGTGCCCCGCGGGTCGGGCCGGCGCGGCAGCGTGAACACGTTCTTGCCGACGTGCCGACCCTGGCTCATGAACCGGAAGGCGGCCGGAGCGCGCCGGATGTCCCAGGTGGTGAGCGGCGGCGGGGTCAGAACGCCCTGGTCGAAGAGGGCGACCAGCTCGGTCAGCATCCGCTCGATGCGCTCGCCGCCCGCGTCGGCCAGGTCGAAGGCCCGGTAGGTGACGCCGGGGTGCCGGGCGCCGACCTCGGTGGCGTCGCGGATGTCGGTCTTGCCCATCTCGATGAACCGGCCGCCCCTGGGCAGCAGGCGCAGCGAGGCGTCCACGAAGTCACCGGCGAGCGCGTCCAGGACGACGTCGAAGCCCCGTCCGCCGGTCAGGTCGAGGAACTGCCGCTCGAAGTCCAGGGTGCGGGAGTTGGCGAGCCGCCCGTCGGGTACGCCGGCGGCGCGCGCCGCGTCCCACTTGGCCGGACTGGCGGTGCCGTAGACCTCGGCGCCCCAGTGCCGGGCGAGCTGCACGGCGGCCATGCCGACACCACCGGCGGCGGCGTGGATCAGCACCGACTCGCCGCGCTCCAGTCCCGCCAGGTCCCGCAGTCCGAACCAGGCGGTGAGGTACACGCAGGGCACCGAGGCCGCCTGTTCGAAGGACCAGCCCTTCGGCATGGGCGCGAGTGTGCGGCAGTCGGCTACGGCCACAGGGCCGCCCGCACCCTCGAAGAGGCCCATGACCCGGTCGCCCGGGGCGAAGCGGGTGACGCCGGGACCGACCTCCGTGACCACACCGGCGCCTTCGTTGCCGATGCTGATCTCCCCCGGGTACATGCCCAGCGCCATCAGTACGTCACGGAAGTTGAGGCCCGCGGCGCGCGTTTCGATCCGGACGTGCCCAGGAGGCAGTGCCGCCCGTGCCTTTGGCGCTGGCAGGAGGGCCAGGCCGTCCAGCGTGCCCGGGGCCCGCGTGCCCAACTCCCACGCGGGCTCACCCGCCGGTGCCGTCAGGACCTCGTCGGCGCCGGCCCGGGTGAGACGCCGCTGGTGGCAGACTCCGTCACGCAGGGCGAGCTGTGGTTCGTCGCCGTCGAGCAGGGCGGCCAGGAGGGTGGGGAGCGTGTCGGCGGAGGCCGCCGTGGCGTCCGTGTCGAGGAGCAGGACGCGGCCGGGGTGCTCCGACTGCGCTGTGCCTACGAGGCCCCACGCCGCGGCCACCGCCGGGTTCAGCCGGTCACCGTCCCGCACGCTCACGGCACCCCTGGTCAGTACCACCAGGCGTGTCTGCTCCAGCGCGGGTGCGCCGAGCCACGCCTGGAGCACCTCCAGGGTGCGGTGGGTGACGTGGT
>NZ_JBEYFC010000779.1:0-3067 GCF_040634175.1 Streptomyces sp. NPDC007162 | reverse complement strand
CATGAGCGCGTGCTCGACCAGTGTGATCAGCGCGCTCTTCGCGTCGGCCCGGTGTCGGGCGTCGGTCGTGATGATGGGCGCGTCCGGCCCGATCTGGAGCGCCTCGCGCACCTCTTCGGGCGTGTAGGGCTGGTGCCCGTCGAAGCCGTTGAGCGCGATGACGAACGGCAGGCCGCTGTTCTCGAAGTAGTCCACCGCCGGGAAGCAGTCGGCGAGCCGACGGGTGTCCACGAGCACGACGGCGCCGATGGCGCCGCGCACCAGGTCGTCCCACATGAACCAGAAGCGGTCCTGGCCGGGGGTGCCGAACAGGTACAGGATCAGGTCCTGGTCGAGCGTGATACGGCCGAAGTCCATGGCCACCGTGGTGGTGGTCTTGTCCCCCGTGTGGGTGAGGTCGTCGATGCCCGCCGAGGCGGACGTCATCACGGCCTCCGTGCGCAGCGGGTTGATCTCGGAGACCGCTCCCACGAACGTGGTCTTGCCGACGCCGAAGCCGCCCGCCACCACGATCTTCGCGGAGGTGGTGGCCCGGCCTCCGTCAGAGCTTGCGAAGTCCACTGAGCACCCTTTCGAGCAGCGTCACGTCCGGAGCGCCGCCGTTGTTCTCGTCGCCGCCCGGCTGGTGGATGGCGACCAGGCCGGCCTCGGCGAGGTCGGCCACCAGGATCCGGGCCACACCCAGCGGCATGGCGAGCAGGGCCGAGACCTCGGCCACCGACTTCACCTCACGGCACAGGTGGCAGATGCGCTGGTGCTCAGGGAGCAGCCCCATGAGCGCTGCCGGGTCGGCCGTGGTGCTGATCAGCGCCTCGATGGCGAGCTGGTAGCGCGGCCGGGTCCGGCCGCCGGTCATCGCGTAAGGACGTACCAGCGGCTGGTCGCCCTCGTCCCCGTACGGCTCGGCGTACGGATCATGAGAGGCGGTGGGCGGGGTCATCGTTCCTCCGGGCGGGACAGCAAGTCGGTCGGGCTAGCCGTCTGACGTGGGCCGGTGGGGGGGTTGTGGCGGCCGGACGGTGATTTGGTGAGGTGGGTTGGATCCAGGCTGTCAGTGGAGCAGACTGCCTTGCAGTTCGGCACGCAGGTCGGGGGTGAGTACCGCGCCCGCGCGGTCGACCAGCAGCGCCATCTCGTAGCCGACGAGGCCGATGTCGCACTCCGGGTGGGCCAGCACGGCGAGGGACGAGCCGTCGGAGACGGACATCAGGAAGAGAAAGCCGCGTTCCATCTCGACGACCGTCTGCGCCACGTTGCCGCCCTCGAAGATCCGGGAGGCCCCGGCCGTCAGCGAGGTGAGCCCGGAGGCGACGGCCGCGAGCTGGTCGGCACGGTCACGCGGGAAGCCTTCGGACATCGCCAGAAGGAGGCCGTCGGCGGACACGACGACGGTGTGGGACACACCTGGGGTGTTGTCCACGAAGTTGGTGATCAACCAGTTGAGGTTCTGTGCCGCCTGGCTCATCGGACTCAACTAACGCTCCTGCTGGTGAGTGGGGCTCGGGAAGCTGCCGGTCTGCGGGCCGGGTGCGGCCTGCCTGCCCTGCGCGATACCCCGACGGAGATTGGTCAGCCGGCCGCGAACGTCGTCAGGCGAACGCGAGACCTGCGGACCTGCTTGGTGCTGTTGCTGCTGCTGTGCGGTACCCGGGACGAGGTTCGCCCGGGGTACCCGGCGCGGCAGCCCGGAGGTGGTGACGCCGCCCGCGGCCGGCTGCCGTACGCGCTCCGCCTGCCGGACGAGGTCGTCGTTGGGGGAGGGGCGCCAGGAGCTGGTCGCGGAACGCTGGGGGGCCGCGGCCGCGGGGGCCGGCGGCTGTACGGGGGCGGGCGGGAGCGGCGCCGCACCGTTGCCGTTGCCGACCCCGTTGTGCATGCCGTTGCCGTTGCCCTGGGGGTGCTGCTCCTGCTGGCCGCCGTGGAACCAGTTGGTCTCCAGCGTGTCGTACAGCGGGGTACGACCGTCACCGGGACCGCTCGCCGGGGGCAGCGCCTCCGGCTCCTGGCGCACCGGCGGGCGCTGCACGGTGCCGAAGTCCATGCTGCGGGCGTTGTTCCCCTGGCCGTTGCCCGCGAAGCCGTTCTGGCGGCCGGGCAGCGCGTGCTGGCCGGTGGTGCCGCCGTCGAAGGGCGGGGTGGCGAACTGGCCGGTGGAGCCGTTGTCGTAGGCCTGCGGAGCGGCGAACTGGCCGGTGTTCTGGGGACCGCCCGGCTGGCCGGCCGGGGTGCCGAAGACGTCGGAGCGGACGAACGGCCCGGCGTCCTGCTGGCCGTTCCCGTTCGGACGCGGGAACGAGCCGGTGTCCTGCGCGCCGTTCGCACCGGGACGCGGGAACGACCCCGTGTCCTGCTGGCCGTTCCCGTTCGGGCGGGGGAACGAGCCGGTGTTCTGGGCGCCGCCGGGGACGGTGAAGTCCGGGCGCGGGAACTCGCCGGTGGCCGACGGGCCCTGCGGGATCGCCGGCATCTGCGAGGTGGCGCCGAGGTCGTGCCGCTCGTCGATGCGGGGCATCGGCGCGGTGTGGCCCTGGTCCTGCTCGTCGTGGCCGCGCGGCGTGTCCAGCGAGGCGCGCGAGAGCGGTGGCTGGGCGTTGTCGTCGCTCCAGCTGGGCCGGCCCCCCTGCGGGTTGCCACCGGGCAGCTCGGCCCGCGGACCGCCGCGCGGCGGGAGCTGCGGCTGGCGGCCCTGGTCGGAGGGGTTCGCGGCGCGCTGCGGCGGGACCGGGCCACGGTTGCCGAAGGCGTCCTGGCCGCCGAAGGGGTCCTGCGGGTTGCCGAACGCGTCCTGGTTGCCGAAGGCCGCGCCGTTCTGGCGGCCGCCCTGCGGAGCCTGCGGGCCGCGGGCACCGCCGGGCGCACCGGGCCGGTTTCCGTTCGGACCCGCGCCGGGCAGCGCGGCCCGGGGACCCTGGCCCGCGCCGACCTGGCCGCGCGGACCGGCACCGGCACCGAGGGTGCCACCGCGCGAGCCGCCCGCGCCGCCGGTCTCGTCGCCGCTGAGGCGGCCGAAGCCGTTGTAGCCGAAGGTCAGCGACTGGAAGCTGTTGTCCTGCGAGCCGCCGATGTA
>NZ_JBEYFC010000778.1:0-3081 GCF_040634175.1 Streptomyces sp. NPDC007162 | reverse complement strand
GAGGCAGCGGCGGGCGGTACGGCACCGGTGACGACGTCGGCGGCGGTCGGCGCGGCTGTGGGCAGTTCGCGCGGTATGGGAGCGGGCTGCATCCCGCTGGGGTCACCGAAGCCGGCAGCGAAGATCGGGGAGCCGACGGCCACGGCGGAGGGGGCGACGGGCACCGTCCCGGTGACATTGGGGTGGCTGACCCGGCCGGAGTGCATGAGCTGCGCGAAGATCCGACCGCCGTTCGCATGCACCGCATCGGTGACCTGCTTCCACGCGGCAACCTGCCCGGAGGTGTGCAGTCCGGGGGTGTTCGTCGTGGACTGGCTCCTCAGGCTGGGCTGGATGCCCTCGGAGATCAGTAGACCGGCGGTGGCCCGCTGGGCGTAGTACGCCGCAACGGCCTCAGTGGCCAGGCCGTCGGCGCTTGCGCGGGAGCGGGTCATGGGGGCCATCACTACGCGGTTGGGCAGCGACAGGTGACCCAGGCGGAAGGGTTCGAACAGGGAGGGCATACGGAACTCCTGCGATGTCTGACCGGCCGGGAGCCCTGAACCGCACGGCGGGCGCGACGGGACCTCATCGGTGCCTCGCTCCAGCGACTTCTGTACCGATCGATAAACTGTACCGATCGATACACTGGCAGAAGTGCGCTACCACCGTCAAGCGGCTCTGTACCTTGCGGTAAAAAAGACTAGGCAGGTGAGATGGCATGAAGAGCGGGCGACCCCGCACGTTCGATGTCGACGAGGCGCTCCGGAGTGCCCTGAAGATCTTCTGGTCCAAGGGCTACGAAGGGACCTCGATGACGGACCTGACCGAGGCCATGGGCATCAACCGCCCGAGTCTTTACGCCGCCTTCGGGAACAAGGAAGACCTCTTCATGAGGGCCCTGGACCTGTACGTGCAGGGATTCCACTCCGCGGCCTCCGGTTTCGCCGAGGAGCCCACGGCCTATCGCGCGATCGAGGCTTTCCTCCGGTCGACCGCCCTGCTGTGCTCCGGCCCCTCCACCCCACGGGGCTGCCTTTTGGTCCAGGGCGCACTTGCCGTCGGGGACTCCAGCGAGGCAGTCAGGGAAGCGCTCGCCGCCCGTAGGGCCGCCGTCCTTGACGCCATCGCGCAACGTCTCCAGCGAGGGGTGGAAGACGGCGACCTGCCGGGAGACACTGACGTGACTGACCTGGCGGGCTACGTCATGGTCACCAACAACGGCATCGCCGTGCAGGCCGCGGGTGGCGCCACCCGGGACGAACTCATCCGGTGCATCGACATTGCCATGCGAGCCTGGCCCGCTGTTCGCTAAGGGAGGCCTTGCTGCGATGGGCAGCCTCTTTGCGACCACGGTTGAGATCTCATTCCGACCTTTGCCGCGATCGACGACTTCTGTCCCACGGGAGCGCTGACGTCGGCATTGAGGAGCTGCGGGTGCCGGGGGTGACCGACCCGGGCCAGGTCGAGCCTGCGCATGGCGTAGGCGGTCTCGGTGGCGAGACGGTCGCACTCTGCGGCGGTCCTGTGGCGGCCTGCCAGGGGCCGTACGTTTCGTCTCCCAGGCGACCGTCCATCTGGCCTGACAACTAAGCCGCACCCCACTCATGGGCGAGCGCGGCCGCCTCGCCACGCGAGCTGACACCGAGTTTGTCGAAGATCTTGGCGATGTGGAACTTCACTGTCGACTCACTGATGTGGAGTTCCTGGGCGATATCCCGGTTGCGCCGCCCCCGGGCGAGCAGGCTCAGTACCTCCAGCTCGCGGGCCCCCAGCTCGGTCAGCGGGTCGTGGCGTGGTGTGTCGGGTGGCGTGAGCGGGATTTCGATGGTCACCGTCGTGCCCCAATCCGGTACGGCATCGGCCTCGAACCGTCCGCCGAGCGGAGTCAGCCGGTCGACAACCCGGCGTGCGTCGAGCGAGCTCCGGGAAAGGGTGCCGGGCCCGTCGTCCCGTACGGTGGCCCGCAGGTCCGCCGCACCCACCTTCCAGCTGACGTGGATCCGGCTGACCTCGCGACCGTCCGGCCCGGTCCCCTGGTCCTCCAACGAGGCGTGGACGATGGCCCGCACCACAGCTGACGCCGTGTTGACGACATCTCCCGGCAGGAGACGGTCGGCGCCTTCCTCGGCGCCTGGCCTGCCAAGATCCAGGCGGATACCGCGGGCCCGCAGAATCCGGCGCAGCGACTCGGCGAGCCGCTCGAAGGCGTCCCCCGCCCGCTTCTCCACCAGGGTCTGATCGAGCTGCGCCCGCGAGCGCAGCTCGACCAGGGCGGTGAGGATCAGGTCGATGGCACGGGCGCGGGCGCCGGAGTCGTCCAGGTCCCGGTCGCGCAGGACGCCGAGCAGCCCGCTCAGCACCGCTCCGTGGGTGTCGACGAGTTCGGAGATGGCCGTGGCGCGTGCGGATGCCGCCGCGCGGGACACCGCCAGGATCTCGGGCAGCGCCTCGGTCCGAAGGCCTTCCCGGTGCGCCGTCAGTACGTCCCACAGGGCCTGGACGGGAGCCACCCGGTCCTCCGGCAGCGGTGTGTCCTCGGTCCGTACCAGAACCAGCAGGGCCGGGGGCTCGGTGATGATGCTGGCCAGAGCCAGCACCGGAGCATCGGTACCCGCCAGCTGCGCCCTTCCCTGCCAGCTTCCCCCTTCCGGCACCCGGGGTCGCAGCGCGGCGACCTCGGATGTGGTGATGACCTGGCCGGGCTCACCGTCCGCCGCTCCGTGGACCTTGAACGGCGCGTAGGCGCAGTTGGGGGACAGATCTGCCAGCGCGTGGTGGGGAACCGTCTCCGCCAGGGAGGCGGACAGGCGCGGCAAGGTCTCGATCAGGGGCGCGCGGATCACATGAAGTGCGGCCATCGGGTCCATGCCCGTCAGCGTAGCCATGCCGTCCCGCGCTCCCGCTGTCCT
Organism: Streptomyces sp. NPDC007162; assembly: GCF_040634175.1. NCBI lineage: Bacteria > Bacillati > Actinomycetota > Actinomycetes > Kitasatosporales > Streptomycetaceae > Streptomyces > Streptomyces sp. NPDC007162. Next base: position 190 of record NZ_JBEYFC010000778.1, on the reverse strand, counting down.
TTCGGCCAGTGAGAACCGTCCGAAAGGACAGCGGGAGCCGAGCCGCCGATGCCGAAGGTGGAGACGTTGTCCATGAGCCGCTCCACGGCGGCGTGCACCCGTCCCATCCGTCCGTGCCACCCGGTCCGTCTCCGGCATTCGTACGGATGTATGCCACCCGGCCCCCGCCGCAGGCGCCCTCCATCAGGTG
>NZ_JBEYFC010000777.1:0-3090 GCF_040634175.1 Streptomyces sp. NPDC007162 | reverse complement strand
GGCCGCGCCCGTGGCCGAACCCCGCCTACGATCCGTCAGCAGGTCGGCACGCCACGAGAGCGCGGGAGGCTGCGGAGATGCAGGAGCGGCAGTGGATCACCGCTCGCCGGAGCGAACTGGACGCCCTTGCCGAGTAGTTGACCAAGCAGCTGCAGGAGGTGCAGGTCGAGCGGGAGGAACTGGCGCTCGCAGAGCGGGTGTTGAATCGATCAGCCGAGCAGGCCCAGGCCGATGTCGAGGCGGCCGCTCCGGTATCGGCGCAGGTGGCTGGGCGGGCGGTCCTGCTGATCCCGTACCGCAGCGACGCGGCCGACGAGGGGGCGCTGCCGGGCGACTACCGCAAGATCCTGGCGATCGTGCGGGAGGCGGACGGCCCGGTGCAGGTCAGGGCGGTTGGCGAGCGGCTGGGCCTGGACGCTGCGGTGCGCGGCAGGCTGGAGCCGCTGCGGGCGAAGATGACCAAGCTCGCCGACCACGGCTGGCTGCACAAACGCCCTGACGGGCGGTTCACCACGCCGCTGGCACTCGAACTCAGTCGGCAGGCAGCCGCGAACGTGACAGCGCTGAGGGAGAAGTTCTCAGCTCTGCCGGACGTCGCCCGATATCTGACGTCCAGGCCGGTGCGGCGGGGATTCCTCTGGGACAGCTTCGACTCTGGGATCGCAGCCGCTCTGGTGGGGGACCCGGACGCGGCCCGCGATCACTTCGAGCGGGTCCTTCGAGAGGACGCGCTGGCCCCATGGATGGTCGAAGCCCAGGAGAAAACGCGTGATCTTCACGCGATCGCGGCAGATCGCAACGCCGTGACCGCCTGGGTCACACGGGCCGTCGACTCCTGTCGGAGCAAGCTGGGCCTGGATCCCGTGCCGTTTGCGATCAGCTGACGGATCCGCTCAGCGAGCGACAGAGCGGTCAGGCAAGGAGGACTCGCTTCCGCAGCAGGCCGAAGCCAGCCCGGCCGTACATCTGGCGTTTGATCATTTTGATCCGGTTGACGTGGCCTTCGACGATGCCGGAGTTCCAGGGCAGCGTGAGGCCGGCGGTGACGGCGGCGAGGTCTCGTTCGAGGCCGTTGACGAAGGTGTGGAGGCTGGGAAGGTCGTCGGCCCGAACCGCCGCGATCCATTGCGGAAGTTGGTCGCCCTGGAGCTGGGTGAGCATCTTCCCGAAAGCGCGGACGTGCCCGGTGAGGGCATCCAGTTCGGGGCAGTCGGCGAGGACGGATTTGAGCTTCAGGTACTCGCTTTCCGGCAGGGTGTCGGGATGAGTCAGGATCCATCCGGTGACCGTGCGTGGGGACGGAGGCCGGGCTGCAGGTGCGGTCGGGGATGTGCGAAACGGCTGGAGGTAGGCACGGACGGCTCCGTAGCCGCCGGTGTAGCCGTGCGTCTTGATCTCTTCCCAGAGGTTCCAGGCGTTCGTGCAGCCCTCTGCCCATCGCTCGTGCAGGTACGGCTTGAAGTTGTCGAGCTTGGTCTGGCGGTTCTGCCACTGCCCCTGGAACAGGTCTTCCGGCCTCGCGGCGTCGGCCAGCCGTTGGACGGTGCGGTAGGTCATGCCGAGCTGGCGCTGGACCGAGCGTCGGCTGTGACCAGCGGCCAGCAGCGCGTGGACGGCAGCATGCTTGGCGCGGGTACGGTCGGCAAACCGGTGCCCGGTGGGCCATGGCGACCCTTTCTCGGCCGGTGCCGGAGCCGGAACCCTCTCCGGCGCCGACTCGGCGAAGGACGTGCGGAGACACGATCGGTGGCGGGAGACACACCGCTCGGCCGCTTCGCCGAGGTTGCGCCACAGGTGGAACCGGTCGGCGACCTGGACCGCGGTGGGCGCCCCGATGCTGGCGCCCTCAGCGAAGAATGGAGCGCGGTCGCGGCAGATGACCTCGATCCCCGGGCGCTCGGCGAGCCAGGCCGCGACAGTGCCCGCCTCTCGATCCGGCAGCAGGTCCACCGGCCTGCGGGTCTCGACGTCGACCAGCACGGTCCCGTAGACACGGCCCCTGCGCATCGCGTACTCGTCGACGCCGACCACGCGCGGGACCTGTGGCTGGGGCTCCGGGAGGGCGTCGACCAGCCGCAGGACCGTATTCCGGCTGACCGTCGCCCCGAAGACGTCGGCCAGTCGGGCGCCGGCTCGGCCGGCCAACGCGAGGCCGACCTCCGCCAGCACTGACCGCATTCGTTCGGTTCGCTGGCTGTACCGCCGGGTCAGGCCCGGGACCTGCTCGACGAACGTCCGCCGCCCGCAGGAGAGGTCTTCGCACATGAAGCGCCGGACACGAAGACACAGCACCACCCGCCGTCCCACCACCGGGAGGTCAGCGGGGAACCGCAGGTAGGACCCGTGCACCCGTCCCGACCAGTTCCCGCAGCCCGGGCACCGAGCCCCGGCCGTCCGACATCGGACACCGACTCGGACCACTACTCCGTCGTCCTGCACCGACACCACCCTGATCTCCGGAGCCGACAGGAAGAGCAGCTCTTCCAGCCGGAGCAGTACCTCGCGCACAGCCCAGAACCATCAGCCCGGACGAAGTCAGTACCGGCGGATTCCAGACGACCTGGCGGAACGACTAGCAAGATCAATGGTCACAGGGAGTAGGCGCACCACAGAAGTTGGACCAGAACCAGGTCTCACTTACAAAGCCAGAGGCCGGAGCGGCGATCCGCCCGGCGCTGGAGGAGCTCCGTGACTGGGCACTGGCCCACCTCGTCGACCCCGCCGAGGACGCTCCCCCCTGACTGTGCGGCCTGCCGCAATCAGGCAGACACCGCCGCCCCGGACCCTACGCATGGTCCGGGGCGGCGGTGTCTTGCCGATGGAACAGTCTGCGACAGGGGCCGCGGCTCAGGTCACAGGCACGGCGGGCTGGGTGACGCGGGAGGCGTCACCGCCCTGGAGGCCGTCGCGGGTGCCGGCGGCCGCCTCGTGGGGCACTCCGAGGGGGGACCGCGCTGACGTCGGACAGGCGCGCGAACTGCTGCGGGGTGAGCTGGACGTCCAGAGCGCCCAGGTAGTCGTCGAGCTGGGTGAGGTTGCGCGGGCCGATGATCGGCACGAACGAGGTGGACGCCTGGGCGGCACGCTCAC
>NZ_JBEYFC010000776.1:0-3106 GCF_040634175.1 Streptomyces sp. NPDC007162 | reverse complement strand
GTCGTTGATGAACGTCGGCGGGACGGACATGCTGGTGCCCTTGTGGCCGGCGGCGTCACGCTGTCGGCCACCCACCGTATGCGCCCGGGACGCCGGGGACGGCTCCAGGACGGTCTTCGCCCGTCAACGCGGCCGCGGCGGCCTTCGGGAGTCCGGCAGGCGACAGCGCCGTACGGTGCACACCTGATCGGCTCCGCAGACGCGTGAACGAGCAGACGGCTACAGACCGTAACGGTCTTTCGGGTTGCAGGGCGCGGTACACCCACCCCGTCCGCCTCCCGCCACCGGCCGTCGTGCCGTCGGGATCCCCGGCCGCCGCCGCCGGCCGGTCCGCCGTTCGCCTCCCGCGGCCCGCCGTTCCCCCGTGGCCTGCGCAGGTGGTGCCGGACACCCGCGAAAACCTGTCCGATATCCAACAGCGTGCCCCCTGGCGCGTCGGCAACCGCCACCAACGCGCGACAAGCGGTCCACCGCATGGGTGAGAATGTCAGCATCTACGTCGGCCGCCCTGTGCCGTTCACTGCGGAACGTGAAGGAACGGGAAGCCGTCTCCGGTCCCCTCGGTCCCTGCAGTCGCGGTGTCGTGGCAGCCGTCCAGGACCGAGGAGAGGACACGCGCCATGCGCCAGACAGGGCCCATCCGCTTTCGCATCCTCGGATCCCTGGAATGTTGGGACGAGGACGAACGCGTCCACGTCGGAGGACCCGTCAACGAGCGCGTCCTGGTGACGTTGCTCCTCGAACCGCAACGGGTGCTGCCGGTCCACCGGCTCATCGAGGCCGTCTGGGACCAGGACGCGCCCGCGACCGCCGCGCACCAGGTCCGCAAGGCCGTTGCCGAGCTGCGTCAGCGCATCCCCGGCGGTCGGACCCTCATCGTGACGGACGGACCCGGCTACCGGGCCTCCGTGACGCTCGAACAGCTCGACCTGCTCCAGTTCACCGACGCGCTGCAACGGGCCCGCGACCACACCGCCGCCGGCCGGACCACGGAGGCCACGGCGCTGCTGAGGAAGGCCCTCGCCCTGTGGCGCGGCCCGGTGCTGTCCGGCAGCGGCGGCGCTGTCGTGGACGCGGCCTCCGCCTCCCTCGAGGAACGGCGGACGACCGCGGTGGAGCAGCTCTTCGACCTGAGACTGGAGGCGGGCGAGAGTGCCTCACTGATCGCCGAGATCCGCGAAGCGGTCCGCGACAACCCGCTGCGCGAGCCCCTGCGCGGACATCTGATGCTCGCCCTGTACCGCTCGGGGCGCCAGGCGGAGGCGTTGGAGGAGTACGGCACGATCCGCGCCGTACTCGACGAGGAACTGGGCATCCAGCCGGGCACCTCGCTGCGCGAGCTCCACCAGGCGATCCTGCGCAACGACCCCTCGCTCAACGGCCACGCCCCGCATGCCCCGGCGGCGCCCGCGGTGAGCAGCGGCCGGTCCACCCTCCCCTACGACCTGCGCGACTTCACCGGCCGCGAGGAGGAACTGCACAAGCTCCTGGGCTTCATCGAGGACGCCGACGGCTCCGGGCCGCTCATCGTCGCCATCGACGGTATGGGCGGCAGCGGCAAGACCTCCCTCGCGGTCCGGGCGGCACACCGTCTCGCCGAGCGGTATCCCGACGCCCAGCTCCACCTCGACCTGCGTGGCTACACACCCGACGAGGAACCGCTCACTCCCGCGGCCGCGGCCGAGGCCCTGCTGCGCATGCTCGGCGTTCCCGGCGAACGGATACCCGACGATCCGCAGGGCCGCATCGCCCTGTGGCGCGCCACCATGATCAAGCACAGGATGATCCTCCTGCTTGACAACGTAGTCGACGAGTCCCAGGTGCGGCCCCTGCTGGCGTCCCCCACCAGCACCATCGTCCTGGTCACCAGCCGAGCCCTGCTCGTGGACCTGGACGCCGCGCACTCCATCTCGCTCGGCACCATGGCTCCGCCGGACAGCATCGCGCTCATCGTGAGCATCATCGGTGACCGCCGGGCCGAAGCCGAGCCCGAGGCGGTCGCCGAACTGGCGGATCTGAGCGGGCACTTACCCCTGGCGCTGCGCATCGCCGCGGCCCGGCTGCGCAAGCGCCCCCGTTGGAGCGTGCGTTACCTCGTGGACCGGCTCCGCGACGACACCCACCGCCTGGCGGAACTCAGCGCCGGCGAACGCAGCGTGGAGGTCACACTGCGGCTGTCGTACGAGGGACTGGACGCCGCGTACCGCAAGTCCTTCCGTCTGCTGGGCCAGTACCCGGGCGCCGAGCTCGACGTGTACACGGCGGCGGCGCTGCTCGACCTCGGAGTCCGGGACGCCGAGGACGTCCTGGAGTACCTCCTCGACATGCACCTGGTGCAGCAGCACGAGCCCGGCCGCTACGCCTTCCACGACCTGGTGCGCAGTTTCGCCCACATGCTGTCGCGCACCCGGCACTCGGGGGGCACCGGCGAGTTCAGCGAGGAGGCGGCGGGCGCGGTGCGCCGGTTGATGGAGTACTCGCTCACGGCGTCTGACGTCGCCTGTGACCTGCTCTTCCCCGGCCGGGTGCGGATGGCGCGGTCGGCGCCGTCGTTCCGTCCTGAGCTGACGCCCCTGCGCACGCCGGAGGCCGCCCGCGACTGGTTCGAACGCGAGCAGGACAGTCTTCTCGCGGCGATCGCCCTGGCGTTCCGCCGGGACCTCGACCGTGAGGTGGCGCTGCTCGCGGCCAACGTCGTCTTCCACCTCGATCTGCGCGGCCGGCTCGACGAGTTCCTCGCGCTCTGCCACACGGCGGTGGCCGCGGCCCGTCGCCTCGGCGAAGCCGATCTCCTGCGGCTGAGCCTGTCCAACCTGGCGGTCGCCTGCTGGAAGCGCGGCCGGTTCGAGGACGGCATCGCGGCCGCCGTCGAGGCCCACGAACTGGCGGTCGAACTCGGCGACCGCCGAGGACAGGCCAAGGACACCGGCGTCCTCGGACTGCTGCTGGCCACCACGGGCCGGTTCGACGAGGCGCTGTCGCGACTGGAGCAGTCCATCGCCCTCAAGCGCGAACTCGGCGCGGAGCGGGCCGAGGCGGAGTCCCTGTCCAACATCAGCGGCGTCCACATGGAGCGCGGTGACTTCCAGGAGGCGGTGCGTACGGC
>NZ_JBEYFC010000775.1:0-3118 GCF_040634175.1 Streptomyces sp. NPDC007162 | reverse complement strand
GACTTCTCGGGCGTGGTCAACATGGCGGACGCCATCGGCGGCGTCGACGTCTGCGGGCCCGGTACCCGTCAGACGCGGCGGCCGACGACCCGTACGAAGCCGAGGGTGCGTCCCCGGTCGGCGCGGAGCAGCTCGGCGACCTGGCGGGCCATGGTGCGGTGGAACTCCTCCGGGCTCTCCTCCGCGACCACCTCGCACCACAGCAGCCAGTCCCGCCAGCCGTCCGGCTGCCAGTCGGCCGCCTCGACCTCCACGGCCCCGCTGCGGGTCCAGTGGCGGCGCCACCAGGCGGCGGAGTGGAAGCACCAGTAGCCGGGGTCCCACCACGGCTTCAGGTGCTCGGGCGGCTCGGTGCCGGTGATCTCCTCCCGCAGCGCCGGCACCACCACGCCGATCCGGCCGCCGGGCTTCAACAACCGGGTGAGGGTGGGCAGGTAGAGGTCGTCGGTGCCGAAGTACTGGTAGGCGTCGATGCTCACGACCGCGTCGAAGCCGCCCTCGGCGAAGGGCAGGTCGTGGGCCTCGGCGTGCACGGGCTGCACCCGGTCGGCGAGCCCGGCCTCGGCGATGCGCCGGGCGTTGTCGTCGGGTTCGACCCACAGGTCGGCCGCGGTGACCTGCGCGTGGAACTCCCTGGCCAGGAAGATCGAGGTCATCGCCCGGCCGCAGCCCAGGTCGAGGACGCGCGCGCAGGGGCGCAGGGCGTCCAGACGGAGGGCCGGTGCCAGCCATTCCAGCAACCACAGGGCGTGCGGGCCCATCTGGTTCTCGACGGCCCAGCGGGCGTCGTAGGTGTTGCTGAGGGGGTACCGCGGCAGGGTCAGACGGTCCGTCAGACGGTCGTCCGCGGACTCGGTTTCGGACATCGGTGAACGGGCTCCTTGTGATCTTCGTAGTGGTAGGCGATGCGTAGGAGCTCATTCGAACCGGCAAAAAATGCACCCGCTTCGGTCGTCGGCGAGGGGCCGGGCAAGGCTGACCAGCGGAAGCTAGCAGCTGTGGAGACGCTCCGCAGCCGAGTTCCCCGGGTGCCGGAGGCGGCCGAGGCGCAGGCGGCGGACGACGAGGACGTCTTCGAGGACGCCCGCCGAGCCCGCTGGATCGCCACCGTGACCGGGGTGCTGCTGGCCATGATGGGGGTCACCGCCTCCTCGATGAGACTGAGCGGGGTGCCCGGACTGGTACCGGCCGCCTACGGTTCCGGCGCCGTGGTCTGCGTGCTCGCGTCGGTGCTCGGCGCCCGGGGCCGTACCCGCGTGGCCCTCTGGCTGATGATCCTGGGGACGATGGTGATGGCCCTCGGAGACCAGTTCGACTGAGTGACGGCCGGGCGACGGAGTGGGCGGACTCGGACGGTCGGGCCCGATCGAGCCGTTCCCGCGGCCGCCGGGCGGGGTCTGGCCACCCGGGGTGTGCGGATCCTTCTGGACTGCGCGTTTGACGAGCGTGGCATGCACCGTGTGGAGTGGCATGCGTCGTCGGCGAACGAACCGAGCAGCAACGTGGCCCGGCGGCCGGGCATGACCCGCGACGGCGTGCTGCGGGAGAACCACCCCCACCGGGGCGTGCGCACGGACACCGAGGTCTGGTCGGTGCTGGCCCCCGAGTGACGTGCGGCACGTGTGCGTACCGCACAGCACGATCATTAAGAGACCTCTCAGACAGCGTCCGTACGGTGCGAGGTATGGGAACGAAGACAGTGGACGGGGCCGGGACCGGCGCCGAGGCGAAGAACGACGAGACGGCGACGGAAGAGGCAGCGGTGGACACCACCAAGGCTCCCGCCACGGCGGACACCACGAAGGCTCCCGCCGAGGAACCTGCGGAGACCAGGAGCGAGACCCCCGCGGCGGCCGCCGAGCCCGAGACGGAGGCGGAGGAGTCCGACGAGCTGACCGAGGAGGAGCTGGCCGCCCTCGCCGAGGAGGAACCGCAGGGCCCGTCCGGCGTCGGCCAGGGCGCCGGCGCCGTCGTCTCCGTCGCGCTCGGCCTGGTCTCCCTCACGGGCGGCTGGGTCGGTACGGTCGCCGCGGCCCGCGAGACCCTCATCGGCCAGCTGCAGACCTCGTCGAGCGCGAGCGTCGCCAAGCAGGTCAAGGAGGTGTACGGCGACGCGTGGCAGACCACCGCGCTGTGGGCCGGCCTGTTCGCGCTGGTCGCGCTGATCACCGGTGTCGTGGTGCTCGTCAGGCCCGCCTTCGGCGCGCCGGGCAGGACGCAGGCACCGTGGATCAAGTCGGTCGCCTGGGCCGGTGTCGCGCTCGGCGTCATCGGTCTGCTGCTGGCGGTCCTCAAGTACTCCGACGCACTCCTCGGCCTGCCCTCGACCGGCTGAGACCTCGACGGGCTGAGAAAAGCGCAGGTCACCAGGGGCCTCAGAGCGTCCGTAAGCATCTCACGGACGATCTGAGGCCCCTTACGCGTACCCGCGGCCCCGCGGCCGCCCGAAGATGCGGAACCTTCCCGATGTGGCGCGCACCCCTGGGAGACGAAGGTGGAGCCATCGCAGAAAGCGAAGCCCGACCGACACCTCTCCCAAGGGAACCGCCATGTTCGCGTACGCAATCCACGAGATCCGGTCCGCCGAACTGCGCCGGCAGGCGGCCGACGCCCGCCTCGTCCGCGAGGCCGTCCGCTCCCGCCGTGCCGCCCGCCGCGCGGAGGCGCCCGGCGGCGCCGCGGAGCCGGCCGAGTCCCATACCGCCGGCCGGGGCCGGAGCCGGTTCCCCCGCACGGCATGACCGGGCCCCGGGCGGGCGGCGACGCCCGCCCGCAGGCCGGGAGGACAGCCGCCGGCGGCCGTACGGGGGTCGGCCGCCGGCACTCCCCAACGCCATCGGCTCATACGACAAGCGCACCGGTGCTGTGGAAAACCGCTGCCGTCCCCTCCGCGCCGCGTGCGATGCTCTGGCCCGTGGAGACCAGGTCCGTGAGTCCCGTGTTCGTAGGCCGCAGCGACGAGTTGGGGACCCTGAACGAGGCGCTCGCCCGCGCCGGTGCCGCCGAGCCGCAGGCGCTGCTGCTCGGCGGTGAGGCCGGCGTACACGGTCTCGCCCGCCAGCGCGGCCAGCGGTACTGCCTCCAGGGTCGCCAGCCGGTGGTCGGAGGGGAGAATTAC
>NZ_JBEYFC010000774.1:0-3131 GCF_040634175.1 Streptomyces sp. NPDC007162 | reverse complement strand
GTGGTGAGAAATGCCCTGTGCTGATTGGTGCTCTCAAGGCGCCAATCAGGGAAGGAGGCAGGGGCATCTCTGAGCCGGCGCCCACCTCTACTGGCGCACTCCGTCGTCAGCAACCGACCACCGCCGGTGGGGGCATCTGCGATGCATTCGCGAGGCTGATGTGCCCGCGCCGAGCGATGCCGGGTGCGCCGAACGCGACTGGCGGGTGTACCGGGCCTGGGACTGTGATGGGGGTGCCGACGTCCGGTCGCCCCCATCGCGGCGCATGCCCGGCCTTTACTGACGTTTCCTGGTGGAGTTCGAGTCGCTGCGCCAGATCACGGTCGAAGATCACCACGGCAAGAGTCGTAAACCGATCGGTTTTCAATGGGTCGGGATTGAGTTAACCTCGCAACATGACCACTGAAGCGAAGTCAAGCTCCCGAGGGAGACTGCTGGAGGCGGCGGCCACACTCACCTACCGAGACGGCGTCAATATCGGCGTCGACGCGCTGTGCAAGGCGGCGGGGGTGTCGAAGCGCTCCATGTACCAGCTGTTCGAGAGTAAAGACGAACTGCTGGCGGCGAGCCTGGAAGAGCAGGCCGCCTCCTACGTGGCGACGCTCGTTCCCGCAGCGGACGACAACCGTCCACCTCGTGAGCGGATCCTGTACGTCTTCGAGCAGGCGGAATCGCAGGCGGCTGCGCCCGACTTCCAGGGCTGCCGGTACCTCGCCGCGCAGATCGAGCTCAAGGACCAGAGTCACCCCGCGAGCCGGGTGGCCCGCCGGGTCAAGGGGACGCTGACCGCCTTCTTTCGCGCCGAGGCCGAGCGGGGCGGGGCGAGTGACCCGGACCTGCTGGCCCGGCAGCTCAGCCTGGTCTTCGACGGCGCGAGCGCTCGCGCGGGAATAAAGGCCGACACGGCGGCAGGGCTTGTCGCCCCCACGGTGATCACGCTGCTCGATGCGGCGGACATGCGCTGACGTACCACGCTTACGGATGCTCTCTGTGTCGGAGGTGCCTGTCGCCGGTGCCGCCTGCCTCCGGCTACATGCCCGACCGGTGCGGATCCTTCAGGGCCCTGCCTGGTCGGCTTTCGCCGAGCGGTAAGAGAGTCCGTCCTCGACTTGCACCTAGAAACCGATCGGTTTATGGTGGTGAAACTGATCGGTTTCCCGTTGTGGGGGCAGGTCTCGCGACGAGACACGAGGAGCGCCGGATGACGACCACCGCGCAGGACGCCGAGGGGCGGCCGGCGAAACCGCGGCTTCCGGCGAAGCTGGCCGCCCACCCGTCGGTGCAGGCCGTACTCACCCGGCGCGCAACCGGAGACGCGGTCGACCCGCCACCGGTAATCGAGGCGGAGTGGCTGCGAGAGTTGTGTCTGGCGGCCGGTGCGGACGACGTCGCCGCCGTCAGCCTGGACCACCCCGACCTGGCCGGTGAGCGTGAGTACGCGCAGTCCGCGCTGCCCGGCACCCGCACCCTGATCGCGATGGCGGTCCGGATGAACCGCGACAACTGCCGCTCCCCGGCGCGCAGTGTGGCCAACCAGGAGTTCCACCAGACCGACGAAGAGGCCAACCACGCCGCCCGCACGGTCACCCGGGCGCTGCAGGATGCCGGATACCGTGCGCTCAATCCGTCGGTCGGCTTCCCTCAGGAGATGGACCGCTTCCCCCGTGAGCGGATCTGGGTGGTGGCGCACAAGACAGTGGCGGTGGCCGCGGGGCTCGGTGTGATGGGTCTGCACCGCAACGTCATCCACCCGAAGTTCGGCAGCTTCGTCCTGCTGGTCACGGTCCTGGTGGATGCCGAGGTGAGCGAGTACGGGCAGGCGCTGGACTACAACCCGTGCATCGACTGCAAGTTGTGCGTCGCCGCCTGCCCGGTCGGCGCCATCCACAAGGACGGCGAGTTCGACGGTCTGGCCTGCACCACGCACAACTACCGCGAGTTCATGAGCGGGTTCACCGACTGGGCGCAGACCGTGGCCGACAGCGAGGACGCCGCCGACTACCGTTCCCGGGTCAGTGATTCCGAGAGTGCCTCCATGTGGCAGAGCCTGTCCTCTCCGCCCGGCTACAAGTCCGGTTACTGCGTCGCGGTCTGCCCCGCCGGCGAGGACGTCCTCGGCCCGTACCTGGACGACCGCAAGACGTTCATGGACACCGTGCTGCGGCCGCTCCAGGAGAAGCAGGAGACCTTGTACGTCCTGCCGGGCTCTCACGCGCAGGAGTACGCCCGACGCCGCTTCCCTCACAAGCCCGTCAAAGAAGTCACCGGCGGCTGGCAGCCTCCGGCGAAGCGATCCGCGTTCCCCGATCGAGAGACACCTACGTCATGAGTGGCATTCACCCCTTCCGTGTCCTGCGTGCCAAGCCGCTGTGGCTTACCAACGGCCTCGTCACGGGCGTGCTCGCGCTGCTGTTCGCCGTGTTCTACGTCGGCGCGAACATCGACCCGGCCGGCCACATGAAGGAGCTGCCGGTCGGCCTGGTCAATGCCGACAAGGGGGCCTCTGTCGGAGGCAAGCAGGTCGACCTCGGGGCTCGGATCACCGAGTCGATCAAGACGTCAACCGTCGGCGGGGACAAGATCGACTGGAAGGTGATGGACAAGCGGGAGATGAAGGAGGAACTGGGCAAGGGCAAGCTGTTCGGCGCGCTCGTCGTGCCTGCGGACTTCACCTCCTCCGCCATGGCGCTGACCGCCACCGCGCCCGCCGGGATCCCGGCTCGGCCGACGCTGACCGTGCTGACCAACCAGTCCGCCGGCAGCCTGGGCTCCGGCCTGGCCCGGACGGCGACGACCCAGGCGGCCGAGAGCGCCTCGCTCCGGCTCGGCAGGCAACTGACCGCGCAGACCGGCTCCCAGCAGGCGAAGCTGCCTGCCGCAGCACGCGTCCTGCTCGCCGACCCGGCCGCCGTCACGGTCGAGGACGGCCATCCGCTCGACTCGCACAGCGGCCTGGGCCTCACGGCGTTCTACTATGCGCTCACCCTGGTGGTCGTCGGCATGCTCTCCGCCAATGTCATCAGCGGCCAGGTGGACCACGCCCTCGGCTACACCCATAACGACATGGGCCCGCCAGACCGCCTCGGGCCAGCTGGCGAGTTCGGCCATGTTGCGCGCGTCGGCCGGATGGC
>NZ_JBEYFC010000773.1:0-3141 GCF_040634175.1 Streptomyces sp. NPDC007162 | reverse complement strand
GCCCGATTCGGGAGAGCAGGTCAAGACCCAGCCAGTCAGGAGCCGTGCGAGAGTGCGCCGTTGAGGGGTCGGCAAGCGCTGGCGGCATAATCGATCGCACGCTGCATCCCGGAGGCCTCTCCCGCCCTGTGGTACATGCTCTGACCATCGATGGTTTTAATTGAGATTTCTACCACTTCGGGGAAACCGCTTCACCCAAACACTGCTCGAAGCAGATCGCTGGGTGTTAGAACTTGGCCACAGAACGTCGGGCCCCGAACGGTCCTACACACCCTCCCTGTTGTGAAATGGGACGATCTTGTCCAAACTGAGACCCCTGACCGGCAATTGGCGCGTCGCAAGACGCCTCCAGGCCATTCTGCTCATCCCCGTGCTGGTCGCCCTAGGGCTCGGCGGCATCCGGGTGAAGAACTCGGTGGACACCCTGCGCGACGCCAACGACGCGGTACGCGTGGCGGAGTTGGTGCAGGCGGCGAACGCCTACGCCAGCGACGCGATCAACGAGCGCGACGTGTCGGTGATCCCGCTCCTGGAGGGCAAGCGGAACGCACCCGCCGTGCTGGCTGCGCGCAAGGTCACCGACACCGACGCGCAGGCCTTCGACCGGGCGGTGGCACGCGCACCCCGGACGGCGGGTCTTGACCGGCGGATCGCGCTGGTGCGCGAGGGCGAGAAGCAACTGCCGTCGGTGCGCGCCGCCGCGTTCACGGCCGAACTGACCGGCGTGCAGACGGAGGAGAGCTATCACGCCGTCCAGCACCCGCTGATGGAGATCTCGAACGAACTGGGCTTCGGCAGCAACAACCAGGCGAGCTTCGGACGCACCCTCTACGCCGTGTCCCTGACCCAGGCCGCCGAGTCCCTGGTGCGTTCCATCGGCACGCACCTGCTGGTGGAGGACCGCGCGGCGCTCGGAGCCGGCGAACTCCAGAACCAGCTGGGCTCGTTCAGCTCCTACGCCTACCTGGAGCAGGTCGGTCTGCAGGAGTACGCGGGCGCCGGTACCACCGGGGACATGACCCGGCTGCGGGCCGCGCTGGCCGACGCGCAGAAGAGGGGGGCGGCGCAGACGGCCAAGGCGGCCCAGGAGGCGAAGGCCGTGGGCCGGACGTTCGTGGTACCGCCGGACCGGACCAGGATGATCAGCGAGATCGCCAGCGGGAAGTCGACGCAGGAGCTGGCCGCCGAGGGCATCACACCCGAGTCGTTCTTCGCCGCGCACGCGCTGGTCTTCGACGCCTACCGGGGGATCGAGGTCCACCTCACCAACACGGCGCTCGCCGACGCCCGCAGCATCGCCGACGGGGCCCGCCGGGCCGCGATCATGAACGGCGCGCTCGCGCTCAGTGCCGTCCTCGCGGCGTTCCTGCTCGCGGCCTGGGTGGCCCGCTCCATGAGCCGTGGGATGCGGCGGCTGAGCGCCTCGGCGATCGAGATCGCCGAGCAGCGCCTCCCGGCGGTGATCACCCAGCTGTCCCAGGCCGTGCCCGGTCAGGTGGACACCAAGGTGACACCGATCCCGATCACCACCACCGACGAGATCGGCGAGGTCGCGCGGGCCTTCGACCACGTGCACCGGGAGGCGGTCCGGCTCGCCGCCGAACAGGCCCTGCTGCGCGGCAACATCAACACGATCTTCACCAACCTGTCCCGCCGCAACCAGTCGCTGATCGAGCGTCAGCTCACCATGATCACCGACCTGGAGGAGCGCGAGGCCGACCCCGAGCAGTTGGCGAACCTCTTCCGGCTCGACCACCTGGCCACCCGGGTCCGCCGCAACGGCGAGAACCTCCTGGTGCTCGGCGGCGAGCGGCCCACCCAGCAGTGGGACCACCCGCTGCCCCTGGTCGACGTGATCCGGGCGGCCGCCTCCGAGGTGGAGCAGTACGAGCGGATCGAGCTGGCGGGCGTCCCGGAGGCCGAGATCCACGGGCGCGCCGTCACCGACCTCGTGCATCTGCTCGCGGAACTGCTGGAGAACGCCACCGCCTTCTCGTCGCCGCGCTCGACGGTGCGGGTCACGGCGACCCGGCTGCCGGACGCCCGGATCATGGTCGAGATCCACGACAAGGGCATCGGCCTGATGCCCGAGGACTTCGCGCAGATCAACCACAAGCTGGCGAACCCACCGACCGCCGACGCGGACGTCTACCAGCACATGGGCCTGTTCGTGGTGGGCAGGCTGGCCGACCGGCACGGTATCCGGGTGCAGTTGCGCCCGGCCGCCGGGGAGTCCGGCACGACCTCGCTCGTCATGCTCCCCGCCACCGTGACCTGGCACAGCGGTCCCGAGTCCGATGCCGACACGCTGGCCCTGGCGACCGTCAAGGCACGCGCCTCGTCCGCGCTCGACGCCCTGCTCGCGCAGGCGCCCGCCGACCCGTTCGCGGCGCACGAGGCGTGGGACGACGGCATCGTGGTGCCGAGCCCCGCCGCGGCACCCCCCGGACGGTCCGGGGCGGCTCGGGCGGCCGCCACCTCCGACATCCCCGCTGCGGGCGGTACGCCCGGAGCACCCGGCCGGCCGCCCGGCCTCCCCCGGCGTACCCCGAGGCGGGGCCGCGGACCCGCCGAGAACGGCTGAGCCTCGGGGCGGTGATCAGGAGGGTGGTTCGGGACGCAGGGCCCGCGCCACCGCCCAGAGCACCGAGATGAACGGCACGGCCACCACCGCGCCGATCACCCCCGCGACGATGCTGCCCGCGATGACGGACACGGCCACGACAAGGGGGTGCAGGCGTACCGCCCAGCTCATCACCAGGGGGTGCAGCAGATGCCCCTCCAGCTGTCCGATGACCACGATGAGCACCAGGACGGCGGCGGCCGTGAGGGGCCCGCGCCCGGCGAGGGCGACCACGGTGGCCACGCCCAGCGCGACCGGCGAGCCCACCAGCGGGACGAACGCGGCGAAGAACTCCAGCAGCGTGAGCGGCAGGGCCAGCGGCACCCGCAGCACGAGCAGGGCGACGCCGACGAGTACGGCGTTGGTCGCGGCCACGATGATGATGCCGCGGGTGTATCCCGCGAACGTCCGCCAGGCCGCCCGGCCCGCCCGGTCACCGCTCCGCCACGGGGTGCGACGCCTGCGCATTCAGGTGTCGCACCCCGTGAATGTTTCCTTTCGCGACACCTTGACAGCCT
>NZ_JBEYFC010000772.1:0-3147 GCF_040634175.1 Streptomyces sp. NPDC007162 | reverse complement strand
GCGAAGGGCTCGTGGGTCGCGAAGGTCAGCGACTCCTTCAGGTAGGCGGGCGAGGTCTCCGGGCCTCGCCCTTTTCGGTGCCGGGGTGGGGCATCCGGGGGCGTCGTCGATCGCCTTGCGGGTGCGCGTCTCGCTGGACGGCAGCAGGTGCCGGTACGGGCTGCGGTGCTATCCGTGCGGGTCGGGCAGCGGTGCCTGCGCGGGGGCGGGGGTCGTGGCGGTCGCCGGGGTCTCCGGGGTGTTGCGGGCGCCCAGTACGAGCAGGGCCATCAGGCCGGCGGCCAGGTAGAGCACGGCCTGCGCGTTCAGCAGCGGTACCGGGCCCAGGCGGTCGGCGAGCAGGCCCGCAAGGGCCATGCCGATGGCTTGCGCGCCGTTGGACACGGTGTAGAAGGAGCCGAGTGCCCGGCCCAGGTGGTCGGCGGGGACCCGCTGCTGGACCATCCCGAGCACCCCGGCGTAGTAGACGCCACCGGGCAGGCCCACCACGGCGAACAGTGCGACGTACACGCCGAAGGCGGTCGTGACCATCGGCGCGTTCCAGATCAGCAGCGCCAGTCCGGAGAAGGACAGCGCTCCCCAGGTGATCAGCGGCCTCGGGTGCACGCGGGTGCCCAGGAAGCCCAGCGCCAGGCCGCCCGCGATGCCGCCGATGCCCTGGATGCTGCGCAGCAGGCCGATCTCGGCGTCGGTGCCGTGCAGGGTGGTGGCGACGAAGACGACGAACAGAACGACGAACAGGCCCTGGCCTACGGCGCAGAGGATGGCCGCGAGGAAGGACACGCGCAGGCGGCGGTCGTCGGTGATCACCGCGACGCCTTCGCGCCAGTGCCGGAACATCCGGCCGAGGCCCGCGGCAGCCGCAGGGGCGGTCGCCTCGGCGCGCTGGGCCCTCTCGTCGGCCGCCGGGCCCGCGGACGCCGACGTGGCCATCGGTCCCGCCGGCGCGCTCCCTGTCCCGGCCGCCTCCGACCCGGGCCTGACCGGCGCGCGTTCGGGCCGGCGGATCCGGCTGACCACCCCGGCCGTCAGGAGCAGGCCGATGACCGAGCCCGCCGCCACCGGGCGCAGTCCCCCGGCGACCACGATGCCGCCGAGCAGACTGCCGCCCAGGCGGCCGAGGTTGGAGTTCAGGACGACCAGGTTGCTGGCCGCCGCGCTCTGCCCGGGCTCCACGAGGTCGGGCAGCAGCGCGTTCTTCGACGTCAGGACGAACTGCGCGCACACCGCGCGCCCCGCGATCACCGCGTAGACGAGCCACAACTGGTCGCCGGAGGTGACCGGAAGGAGCAGGGCCGCCAGGGCCGCGTGCAGCAGCGTGCAGACGAGCAGCAGCCTCTTGCGGTCGTACCGGTCCGCGGCGATCCCGGCGAGGGAGCCGACGAGGACGCCCGGGGCGAGTTCGATCAGGAAGGCGACGGACGTCGTCATCGCCGACTCGGTCATGCGGTAGACGAAGATCGGGATGGCGGTGACCAGCATCCAGTCGATGGTGTCGTCGAGCAGTCCGGCCGCCCATAAGGTGCGGAAGCGCGGGTTGCGTATCGGGGAGTTCGCGGAGTTCCGCAGGGGCTCGGCGGTTCCGGCGGATGCGGTCCGCTTCCTTCGGCGCGGTCCGGGGGTCAACTCTGCTCCTTGGGCCGGCGGAACGCCTGGACGCTGAAGCTGATCTCGGCCGCGTCGGGCGGCACGTCACGGCGGTTGGCGATGATGTACGGGCGTACCAGCAGGTCGATCACCGAGGTCAGGTGGAGGAGCTCGTCCGGCGTGAGGGCGAGTGCGTAGGAGTCGAACACCGCCGCCCGCTGCCACGGCTCCTCCAGTGAGCCGAAGTCGGCAAGGAAGTGCCGCACGAGACGGGTGAGTTCGCCCAGCTCGGCCCCGACGACCGCCGAGTGGGCGGCGAGCGACTCGGGGCCCTGGCCGTCCGGCAGGAAGTCGAAACCGGTGGCGACCGCGCGCCACGGCCGGTCGCGGGCGTCGGAGCCGTCCTCCGCCTCGACGCGCTCCACGAGTCCGTACCGGTGGAGCAGGCGGAGGTGGTAGCTGCAGTTGGAGGCCGAGTCGTCGACCGCCTCCGCGCAGCGGCTCGCGGTGTCCGGTCCCTTGCGCATGAGGTGGTGCAGCAGGCGAAGGCGCAGGGGGTGCGCGAAGGCTCCCAGGACGCGCACATCAGTGATCGGGACCCGTTCGGGGCGGGCCACGGAGTTCGCTCGAGATGTGAAAGACATCTTTCAATACTGCGCCGGGATGCCATCGGGCGCAAGGCCGCACCCCCGGGCACGCTCACATCGGCGCCATTTTGGGGGGATTTGCCGCTATCCGCTCGCACCAGGTACAGGGTGTTCGCCCGACTTGAAATATATATTTCACTGCGTGGAAACGACCGGACGACGTGAGGTCCTCCCCCTCGGGTGGAAATACGCGGGTGCGCGGTGAGATCCCCGGGGAATTCCTCTAGCCTGCCGAAGAGAACCCGACCACCGTCCCAGGAAGGGAATTCAACATGGCTTTTCCCACATCGAGCTCGCGGCGCATCGGCGTGCTGTGCGGTTCGCGCGGCGGCCGTACGCCGCACTACGTGGAGATGGCGACCGCGCTCGGCGAGGGGCTCGGGCTCCGTGGTGCCGATCTGGTCTACGGTGCGGGCGGCGCCGGCATCATGGGCGCCGTCTCCCAGGCCGCGCACCGGTCCGGAGCCAAGGTGACCGGGGTGATCCCGCACGCGCTGCACGAGCGCGAGCGGGCGGTCGAGGCGTGCGGCGAGATCTTCGTGGTGCCCAGCATGCACGAGCGCAAGGCGCTGATGTACCGGCTGTCGGACGCGTTCCTGGTGCTGCCGGGTGGATTCGGCACGCTCGACGAGCTGATGGAGGTGGCTACCTGGAACCAGTTGGGATATCACCGGAAGCCGGTTGTCCTCGTCAATGTCCGGGAATTCTTCCAGCCGCTGATATCGATGCTGGACCGTATGTGCGAGGAAGGTTTCTTCACACCCCGGGAGCGTTCCATCGTCAAGGTCGCCGACGCTCCGGATGCGGCGCTCGACCTGCTGGGGCTCCCCCGCCCGGCGCCCGTGACCCAGTTGGCCCCCGCCTGAGCGGGAGGAAGGGTAAGGGGGTGGGCCCACACCGGTCGGTGTGGGCC